>JBFJWO010000010.1:0-24885 GCA_041623575.1 Gammaproteobacteria bacterium | reverse complement strand
GTGTCCTATCTGCCCGACACGCCCACGTTTCGCGAGCAGGGCTACGACTTCGACGTGGCGGTGTGGTTCGGGCTGCTGACCCGGCGCGGGACGCCCGACGACGTCGTCCAGGCCCTGCGTCGCGCCGTAGCGGAGGTCGCGCAGTCGGCCGATACGCTCGCCCTCTACCGCAAGTTCAACTTCAACGCCGCTTTTCTCGACGGCGAGGCCTTCCAGCAGCGCATCGACGCCAATGTCGCCAAGCACGCCGTGGTGCTGCGCGACATCGGCCTGGTGAAGTGACACCTGCGTGAGGGACGGCGCGGGGGCGCCGCTCGTGAACGCTGACCGGGTCGCCGGGGCCACGCTCTGCGTGGCCGCGCTCGGCGTCGCCCTCGCCGCCGCCACGATCGAGGTCCTGCCGGGCCTGCCGACCTTGTCGGCGCGCTTCTTTCCCTGGCTGCTGGCCGCCGTACTGGGCGCCAGCGGCCTGACCCTGGCGTTGCGCCCCGGCGATGGCGACCTGCGCGAAACGCTGAGCCGCCTGTTCGCCGCCCGCGCGGTGGCGCTCGCCGCGTTGCTGCTGCTCTACGCGCTGAGCTTTCGCCACGTCGACTTCCGCATCGGGACCTGGGCGTTCGTGGCCTCGTCGATGTGGGTGCTCGGCTCGCGCCGGGCCACGGAGTTGCTGCTGGTCCCGGCGCTGGTCGCCGCCGTCGTGTACACGACGTTCCGCTACGGGTTCTCGGTGCTGCTGCCGGTATGGACCTGGTAGCGCCGGCCACGCTGGCGGCCGCACTGGTGGCTGTGCTGGACCCCGCCATCCTGCTGTGGATCCTGGCCGGGGTCGCCGCCGGCCTCGTGTTCGGCGCCTCGCCGGGGCTGACCGCCACCACCGGTGTCGCGCTGGCCACGCCGCTCACCTTCGGTACCGGGTTCGAGCAGGCCATGGCGTTGCTGCTCGGGCTGTACTGCGCGGGCTACTTCGCGGGCTCGGTGCCGGCCATCCTGATCAACACCCCCGGCGCGCCGGGCAACGCCGCCACGGCGCTCGACGGTCACCGCCTGGCCCGTGCCGGGCGTGCCGACCTGGCCCTGGGGCTCGCCATCGTCGCCTCGACGCTCGGCGGCCTGCTGTCGTTGCTGGTGCTGACGCTCGCCGCGCCCGGCCTGGCCGGCTTCGCGCTGGAGTTCACGTCGGTGGAGTATTTCTCGCTCGGCCTGTTCGGGGTGGTGTGCGTGGCCACCGTCTCCGGGCGCTCACTGGCCAAGGGCATCGCGGGCGCCGCCATCGGCATGCTGCTCGGCGCGGTCGGCATCGACGAGGTCGGCGGGACCACGCGCTTCACGCTGGGGCTGTCCGAACTGCAGGGCGGCATTCCGCTGATCCCGGCGTTGATCGCCTTCTTCGCGGTCGCCGAGTTGCTCAGCCAGGCCGCCAACCGGGCCGGTGCCGCCGCCCTCCCGCCGCAGCAGCCGCAGTCGCTGCGGGGACTCGGCGGGCATTTCGTGCGCAACAAGTGGCTGGTGCTGAAGAGCGCGCTGATCGGCACCTTCGTCGGTGTGCTGCCGGGTACCGGGCCGACCATCGCCGCCTGGCTGGCCTACGGGCAATCGGGAGCCGGCGAGCGCAGCGCGGCACGCGCCGAGCCCGGGCCGGCACCGCACCCTGCGCAAAGTCCCTTGTCCGAGCCGCAAGCGGTGCGCGGCGTCATCGCCTCGGAAACGGCCAACAACGCGGTGACCGGCGGCGCGCTGGTGCCGTTGCTGACGCTCGGTATCCCCGGCGACACGGTGACGGCGGTGCTGATCGGCGCGCTGCTGATCCAGGGCATCGACCCGGGCCCGTTCTTCATCATCGAACACGCCGACCTTTTCGCCCGCATCCTGGCCATCCTGCTGGTATCCGCGCTGCTGATCCTGGTGATCGGCCTGCTCGCACGGGGGTACCTGCCGCGGATTCTCGCCATCCCCCCGCGCATCCTGCTGCCGGTGGTCGGCGTGCTGTGCGTGACCGGCGCGTTCGCGATCAACAACGCGCCGTTCGACGTGGGCCTGGCCGCGGTCCTCGGCATCGGCGGGTACGCGCTGGCCCGTTTCGGCTTCGCCATGGCACCGCTGGTGCTCGGCGTGGTGCTCGGGCCGATCGTGGAGGTCAACCTGCGCAACGCGCTGGCGGCCAACGACATGGACCCGAGCGTGTTCGTCACGCGCCCGATCAGTGCCGTGCTGCTCGGCGCGCTGGTGCTGACGCTCGGCTTCTCGCTGCTGCGGCGCCGCCGTCGGGCAGCGGACAGTTGATCCGACGGCCATGCCGTGGGAGGTGGCGGCAACGCCGGGGTTGATGCTATAACGCCCTGGCGTCCACGCCGTCGAACGTCACGCGGTCGACAACCGATAACAACATGCGCCTGCTTCTACCAGCACGCCGGCGGAGTCCCGGGTCGGGCGCCGCCGCTCACCGCCGGTGCCGCGTCGGGTCGCCACCGGCGGCCGTCGCGGCCCGTCCGCGGGACACGTGATCCGCCGTGCGCACGGTCGAAGTCAGGAACGTCACCAAGGATTTCGAGAACGGGCGCGGCGAGCACGGCCCGGCGCTGGAGAACGTCGCCTTCTCGGTGGCGCCCAACGAGTTCGTGAGCATCGTCGGGCGCAGCGGCTGCGGCAAGTCGACGCTGCTCAATCTCATCATGGGCCTGATCGCGCCGACCTCGGGTGCCATCCTGATCGACGGCAAGCCGGTCACCGGCCCCGGTACCGACCGCGGCATGGTGTTCCAGCAGGGCGGGCTGTTCCCCTGGCTCACGGCCATCCGCAACATCGAGTTCGGGCCGAAGAACGCCGGCGTGGGGCCGGTGGAGCGGCGCCGGCTCGCCGAGTCGCTGATCGAGCTGGTGCATCTCGGCGGCTACGAGGACAAGTACCCGCGCGAGCTCTCCGGCGGCATGCAGCAGCGCATCGCCATCGCCCGGGCGCTGGCCACCCAGCCGGACATCCTGCTGATGGACGAGCCGTTCGGCGCGCTCGACCAGCTCACCCGCGAGAGCATGCAGCGCGAGTTGCTGCGCATCTGGGACACGCGCAAGTCGACCGTCGTGTTCGTGACCCACGGCATCATGGAGGCGGTGTTCCTGTCCGATCGCGTGCTGGTGTTCGGCATTCACCCGGGGCACCTGAAGCAGGAGTTCGTGATCGATCTGCCGCGCCCGCGCCAGCCGTCCTCGCCGCGCTTCATGCAGTACTATGACGAGATTTACGAAGCCATTCATTAGGCGCAGCGACGCCGGCGCGTGGCGCCCGACAGACCTGTCGGTTCAGATCGTCACCGTCGTGGTCCTGCTCGCCGCCTGGGAGATCGCCTCGCAGCTCGGCTACCTGAAGGTCTACCGCTTCTCCCGCCCGTCGAAGCTCGCCACCACCTTCGTGCACCTGCTGACGGTGGGGTTCCCGAACAACATCACCGTGTGGGTCCACATCAAGGCGACCTTCCTGCGCATCATCCTCGGGTTCCTGCTGGCCTGTGCCTGCGCGATCCCGCTCGGCATGCTCATCGGGCGGGTGCGCGTGATCGAGCGCATGGTCGACCCGATCGTGACCTTCTGCCGTTCGATCGCGGTGATCAGCCTGCTGCCGCTCGCCATCGCCTGGTTCGGCGTGGGCGAGCTGTCGCGGGTGCTGCTGATCTTCTACGGCTGTTTCTGGATCATCCTGACCAACACCATCCAGGGCGCGCGCTACGTCGATCCGGTGATGATCGACGCCGCCCGCGCGCTCGGTTGCCGCGGCCCCGGGCTGTTCTTCCAGGTGATCGCGCCGGCTGCGCTGCCGCGCGTGTTCGCGGGGATGAAGATCGCCGTGGGCATGGCGTTCATGGTCATCATCGCCGTCGAGATGATCGGCACCATCGAGGGGCTCGGTGCACTGATCCAGCAGGCGCGCACGTTCTACAACACCTCCATCGCCATCGACGGGATGATCTTCATCGCCCTGATCGGGCTCGGCATCTCCTACACCCTCGACCGGGTAGAACGCCTGCTGCTGCCCTGGAACGTCAAGGACGCGGCCGACGATGGGTGACCCGCCGCGTTACCTGCGCCTGATGCCGTGGGTCGGCGTCGCGATCACGCTCGGGCTGTGGCAGCTGGTGCACGTCATGGAGTGGATCAGCCCGGTCATCTTCCCGGGCCCGCTGGTGGTGGCGCAGGCGGGTTTCCTCGGTATTCCCGTCCCGCGCCTGCTCGAGCACATGGCGGCGAGCCTGATGCGGGTGTCGCAGGGTTTCCTGATCGGCGCGGCACTCGGCATCACGCTCGGCATCACCGCCGGCTGGTATCGGGGCATCGGCAACGTGTTGCGCGCGCCGATCGAGCTGCTGCGCCCGATCCCGCCGCTCGCGTGGATCCCGCTGGCGATCATCTGGCTGGGGCTGGGCGAGGCCTCCAAGGTGCTGGTGATCTTCTTCGGCGCCTTTTTCCCGATCTTCACCAACACCTACAAGGGCATGGTCAACACCGACCCGATCCTGATGAAGGCCGGCATGGCGCTGGGCCTCAAGGGCTGGCGACTGATGTGGCAGGTGGCCATCCCGGCCGCCTCGGTGGACATCGCGCTGGCGCTGCGGGTGGGCTTCACCTACAGTTTCGGTGCCATGGTGGCCGCCGAGCTGATCGCCGCCGACAGCGGGCTCGGCTATCTCATCATGAACGCCCGCGACTTCGGCCAGATCGCGGTGGTGATCTTCGGCATCCTCATGATCGGCACGCTGGCGCTGATCGTGGACTTCGCCCTGCAGTTCGCCATCGCGCGACGGCTGCGCTGGATGAAATTCGGCTGACCGGAAACCGCACCCATGCCCGCAACGCCCGCACGCCCGAACCTGGTGCTGTTCATGCCCGATCAGCTGCGCGCCGAGAGCGTCGGCTGCTACGGGCACCCGCTGGTGCGCACGCCCAATATCGATGCCCTCGCGCAGAGCGGGACCCGGTTCGACTACTGCCAGGTGGCCTCGCCGTTGTGTCCCGTTTCGCGCTGCGACATGGCCACCGGTCTGCCGCCGCACGTTTCCGGACACCGCATGTTCGGCAACCTGCTGCAGCCGCACGAGCCGAACCTGTTCCGCTATCTCAAGGAAGGCGGCTACGACGTCTACTGGTACGGGCGCAACGACCTGCTGGTCGCGCAGGACTTCGAGAGCAGCGCCACCGAGTGGGGCAGCTTCGAGGACGGGCCGGCGTGGATGGGCGCCGGCAACCCCTGGCCGCAGGACCACCCGCGCTATTTCTCGTTTCTCTACGACGAGGGCACGGACCGGCGCGATTACCCCGACTACCTGCGCGTGGCGCGCGCCATCGAAGTGCTCGAGCAACGCGAATCGGCGCGCCCGTTCGCCCTCTACTTGCCGCTGTTCAACCCGCACCCGCCGTTTTTCGCCCCGCAGGGCTTTCATGACCTGTACGACCCGCGCGAAGTGCCCGAGCTGCGACCGCCGGGGCTCGCCGGCAAGCCTGGCTACCACGGGCACATTCGCAGCCGCCGCCGGCTCGATCGCCTCGACGACACCGACATGCGCACGGTCAATGCCATCTACCTCGGCATGATCAGCTACGTGGACTGGCTGCTGGGACTGGTGCTCGAAGCCCTCGAGCGCACCGGGCGCGACGCCGACACCGCGGTGCTGTTCTTCTCCGATCACGGCGAGTGGGCCGGGGACTACGGGTTGCTCGAGAAATGGAGCAGCGCCATGGACGAGGTGCTGGTGCGGGTGCCCTTCATCGCCCGCGTGCCCGGTGCGCCGGCGGGGCAGGTGGCCGGGGACATCGTCGAGCTGCGCGACCTGATGGCGACTTGTCTCGACCTTGCCGGGCTGAGCGCCGGTCACACGCACTTCTCGCGCAGCCTGCTGCCGGTGATCCGCGGCGCGCCGGGCGACCCGGGACACGCGGCATTCAGCGAAGGCGGGTACAACCCCAACGACAGCCTGTGCTTCCTGCCGATGTCGATGTTCCACCCCTACCACGTCTACTACCCGAAGCACTCGCTCGAGTTCGATCACCCGCAGACCGTGTCGCGGACCACGATGGTGCGCACCGCCGGGCACAAGCTGGTCTACCGGCCCGACTACCACAGTGAGCTCTACGACGTCGCGCGCGACCCGCTCGAGCTGCACAACGTGTACGACGACCCGGGTTACGCCGGCGTGCGCGAGCAGCTGCAGCAGCGCATACTCGATTGGTACGTGCGCACGTCGGACGTCGCGTTTCACGGCGCCATGCCCATGGAGCTGCCGTGAGCGCTGCCGCCGACGCGCGCCAGGAGAACAACGCGCGGGCATTCCGACCCGGGCACTGCCGCAACCGAGGAGGTTGAAATGATCAAGAGCAACATCCGCCGCACCCTGGCGCTGGTCATCGCCCTGGCCGCACCCTGGCAGGCCCGCGCCGCGCTCGAGGACCCGGTGCTGAACCTGCACTTCCAGAACAACAACGTGTTCATCCCCCACGCCGTGGCAGTGAACAAGGGCTGGTTCGAGCAGGCCGGGTTCACCAAGGTCGAGCGCAAGTCGTTCACCGCCGGGGCGCTGGCGGGCGAGGCGCTGCTGGCCGGCGAGATCGCCGCCTGGATGCCGGGCAACGTGCCGATCATCAGCATGCGTCACAACGCGCTGCCGGTGGTGGTGGTCGGCAACATCTGCAGCGTCTACGAGAAGGTCGTGGTGCGCCCGGACGCCAACATCCGCAACCCCGAGGATCTCTACAACGCGCGCATCGGCCTGCTGCAGGGCTCGACCGCCTCGGCCGTGCTCGCCAACCTCGCCGGCCACTACGGTCTCGACACCAAGCGGCTCAACGTGGTCAACCTGCCGCCGCCCGAGCAGATCACCTCGCTCGCGGCCAACGAGGTGCAGGCGGTGATCGTGTGGGAGCCGGTGGCGAGCAAGGCCCGCGAGGCGGTCAACGGGCGGTTCGTGTTCGACAACAACACCAGCCGCTTCGACCGCGATGCCGGCACGCCGTTCGCCGCCTCGCACACGCTGGTGCCGATCGTGTTCTCGGAGGACTTTCTGCGCGAGAAACCGAACACCGCCAAGGCCATCGTCGAAGTGCTGGTGCGGGCCATCGACTACACCATGGACCCGGCCAACAAGGACGAGGTGATCCGGATCTTCGCCGCGATGACCGAGCGCACGGTCGAGAGCGTGGCGGGCGACTGGTCGGAGTACTACTTCAACCCGGCGCTCGACCAGAAATACGTCGACGACATGGCGAGCTACACGGCTTTCATGCAGGACGTCGGGCGGATCAGCGGCGCGCAGAACCCGCTCGACTACACCTACACCGGGATCCTCGAAAGCATCAATCCGGCCTACGTCAAGGTCAAGGGTAACTGGCGCCCGTGACGGCGCTGCGGCCCGGGTTCGCGCCCGGGCCGCGTGACCCCGCGGCGGTTCGATGAGCGCGTCCACGCTCTGCCTCAACACCATCACCCTGCGCCACGCGCCGACGCTGGCGCAACGCCTGCGCCTGGCCGCCGAGGCGGGCTACCAGGGCGTGGAGCTGTGGTTCCACGAGGTCGCGCCGCAGGAACTCGGCGCCGCCGATCGTCGCGAGGCCGCCAGCCGTTATGGCGTGGACTTCGAACGGCTGCCCGGCCCGGGCGACTCGGCGGCGGCCCTGGCGCGCCGCCACGGCTTGCAGATCGCGGGCTTGTGCCCACCGTCGTCGGCGGCCGTGCGCTGGACGCAATCGCTCGCCGACACGCGGGCGCCCTTGCGCCGGACGTTCGAACTGGCGGGCGAACTCGGCGCCGCCTACGTGGTGCTGCCGGTGCTGCAGGATGCACCGTTGGCGAGCCTCGCGGCACACCTCGGAGAGTTGGCGGCGTTGGCGGGCGAACACGGCGTGCGCGCCGGCCTCGAACCGGTCGGCCACGTCGGCACGCACAATCGCATCGAGCACGGCCTGGCGATCCTCGAGCGCAGCGGCGCCGGCAGACACGCCGGGCTGGTGGTCGATGCGTTCCATTTCTTTCGCGCCGGGCAGGAACTCGCCGACCTGCGCGGCCTCGATGCCGCGCAGATCGTCGCCGTGCACCTCAACGACGCGCTGGATCTCCCGCGCGAGCAGCTGCTGGGCCACCGTCACCGGGCCTACCCGGGCCACGGCATCTGGGACGTCGCCGGGTTCTGCCGGGCGCTGCTCGCGAGCGGCTTCGACGGCCCGTTCGTCACCGAGATCCTGAACGAGGCCTACTGGCGGGACGATCCCCGGGAGGTTTGCGAAACCGCCTACCGGAGCAGCCGGGACACGTTGCGCGCGGCGGCCGCAGAGCCGTGCGATGGCTGAATTGCGCGTGGCCCTGCTGGGGCTGGAGCACCCGCATTGCGATCACTGGCAGGCGGCGTTTCGAGCCGAGCCCGCGTGCGCGCTGGTCGGGGTGTGGGCCGCGACGCCGGGACTCGCCGCGCGCAAGGCGGCCGCTTACGGCGTCCCCGCGTTCGACGATCGCGAGGCGCTGGTCGCGGCGGTCGACGCGGTCGCGATCTGCTCGCCCACGGCGGAGCACCTTGCCCTGATCGCGCTCGCCGCCCGCTCGCGCAAGCCCGTGCTGTGCGAGAAACCCGTCGCCGGCACCTTCGAGGACTGTCGCGCGATCGAAGAGGCGGTGCGCGCCGCGGGCGGCTGGTACATGCAGGGCTTTCCCAAGCGCTTCGACCCGGTCAACCACGAGATCCGCTCGCTGCTCGCCGACGGCTGCCTGGGGCGGGTCCTGCTGGCGCGGGTGCGCCACGGCCACCCGTTCGCGGCGCTGGAGGAGGGCTTTCGCGACGGCTGGTTCGCCGACCCCGCGCGGGCCGGCGGCGGCGCGTTGCTCGACGAGGGCGTGCACGCCGCCGACCTGCTGCGCTGGCTGTTCGGCGAACCCGAGCGCGTGGCCTGTCTGCGCAACCACGTGCCGGCCCGGCTGCCGGTCGAGGAGACCGCGCTCGCGATGTTCGAGTACGCCGACGGCCTGCTTGCCGAGATCGCCTCGAGCTGGCACTTCCTGGCCGCCGACAACTCGGTGGAGATCTACGGCAGCGACGGTGCGCTGGTGCTCTCCGGCGTCGACCTCGGCTCGCGCGACCTCACCGACACCGTGTACCTGCGGCACTACTCGCGTGCCGGGCGTGCGGGCGTCCCGCTGAGCGCCGCCAGCCTGGGCGAACGCGCCTGGGTGGCGTCGGCCAGCGTGCCGCAGTTCAAGCGCGACACCGGCGCGTTTCACGGCAACGTGGCGCGGGCTTTCGTCGAGGCCGTCGCCGCCGGCTCGGCGCCGCCGGTTTCGCTGGACGACGGCTTGCGCGCGGCACGCATGATCCTCTCGGCCTACCGGGCCGCCGAGTCGGGGCGCACCGAGCCGGTGCTGCTCGACTGACGAGGGTGCGATGAACCACCTGGACCTCTACTCGCCCTGGCGCGCGTTCTACGGCGACATCCACAACCACTGCAACATCAGCTACGGTCACGGCTCGCTGGAGGACGCCTACGCCAACGCGCGCCTGCAACTCGACTTCGCCAGCGTCACCGGCCACGCCTGGTGGCACGACATGCCGCCCGCCGAGGGCCGGCTGGCCGGGCTGGTGCGCTATCACCAGCGCGGTTTCGAGCGCCTCGAGCGCGTCTGGGACGACGTGCAGGACGTCACCGAGGGCGTGCACGAGGACGGCCGCTTCGTGAGTTTCCTGTCGTTCGAGTGGCACTCCTGCGCCCACGGCGATCACTGCTTCTACTACCCGGGCGGGCGCGGCGAGTTGATTCGCGAGCCGTCCATCGCGCGCATGCGCGAGCGCCTGCGCGAACTCGCCGCGGCCGGCACGCCGATGATGATGATCCCGCACCACATCTGTTACCTCGACGGTTACCGCGGCATCAACTGGGACGACTTCGACCCCGAGTTCACGCCGGTGGTGGAAATGGTCTCCATGCACGGCTGCGGAGAGCACGACGACGCGCCGCGGCCGTACCTGCACTCGATGGGCCCGCGCGACGCCCGAAGCTCGCTGTTGGCCGGGCTGCGCCGCGGCTTGCGCTTCGGCGTGATCGGCTCCAGCGACCACCATGCCGCGCACCCCGGCAGCCACGGCCACGGGCGCATGTCCGTGTGGGCCGACGACCTCAGCCGAGCCGGCATCTGGGAGGCCATCCACGCGCGGCGCACCTGCGCGCTGACCGGCGATCGCATCGAGCTGGCGTTCGCCGTCAACGGCGTGGCGATGGGCGGGCACGGTGCCGCTGCGCCGCAGCGGGAGATCGCGTTTTCGGTGCGCGGCGAGGGACCGCTCGACTACGTGGACATCGTGCGCAACGGCGAGACCATTCACCGCTACTCGGGGCCTGGCCGGCAGCGCGCGCAGGCGGACGCTTTCCACGGCCTGCTCGGGCTGAGCCTCGGCTGGGGCGAGCGCTACGACGCGTTCGACTGGGACGTGACCCTCGAGGTGATCGACGGCGAGCTGCTGCAGGCCCTGCCGCGGTTCAAGGGCGACATCACCGTCAGCCCGCAGGCGGACGAGCACACGCGCTACCACGTCAGCCGCTGGCGTCAGTCGGCGGCCAACGCGATCGCTTTCACCACCCGCACCACGCCCAACGCCAACGTGTTCACCGACTGTACCCAGGGCTTCGGCCTGCGCGTGCGTGGCGACGGCGCCACGCGCCTGCGAGCCACGCTCAACGGGCACCGCGTGGAGCACTGCCTGGCCGAGCTGCGCGACGGGCCACGCGCGGGCTACGTCGACGGCTTCGTCTCGCCCGCCTGGCAGTTTCACCGTGCGGTGCCCGACGAGGCCTGCTGCTGGCGTCACGAGTTCAGCGACCCGCGCGCCGCCGGCGAGCGCGATTGGTACTATGCGCGGGTGCGCCAGACGAACGACCAGTGGGCCTGGAGTTCACCGGTGCACGTCGGCTGAGCAGCGGCGACGATCCCGGGAGGTGACGATTGAGCACTGAGCACGACGGCCCGCGCGCGGGCGAGTCCCCGATGCGGGTCGGCTACGTCGGCGCGGGTCTCATGGGTCACGGCGCGGCGCGCAACATCCTCGAGCGGGGCGGTTTCCCGCTGACAGTCATCGCGCACCGCAACCGCCGCCCCGTGGACGACCTCCTGCGCCGCGGCGCCCGCGAGGCGCGCACGCTCGGCGAACTGGTCGCGGGCGTCGACGTGGTGTTCCTCTGCCTGCCTTCCTCGGAGCAGGTGCGCGAGGTGGTCTATGCCGCCGACGGCCTGCTCGCCAACGCCCGCGAGGGCCTGGTGGTGGTGGACAGCACCACCTCGCTGCCGGACGTCACGCGCCAGGTCGGGGCCGACCTGGCACAGCGCGGCGCGGCCATGGTCGACGCCCCGCTGGGGCGCTCGCCGAAGGAAGCCGAGGAGGGGCGCCTGGGGTCCTTCGTCGGCGGCGAGGAGGCAGCCGTGGAGCGCGTGTTGCCCATCATCGCCAGCTACTCGGAGAACGTGATCCGCACCGGCCCGCTCGGCTCGGCGATGACGGGAAAGATCATCAACACCTTCATCTCGATGGCCAATTGCGCGGTCATCGCCGAGGCCGTCGCGACCGCCGAACGCGTCGGCCTGGACTTCGACGTGCTGTACCGGATCGTCTCCGCCTCCGGGGCCAACAGCAGCATGTTCCAGCAGGTCATGCCGTGGGTGCTCGAGGGCGACACCAGCCGCCTCAAAGGTCACCTGAAGACCGCCTACAAGGACGTGAGCTACTTCTCGCGGCTGGCCGACGACGTCGACGCCACCAACTTCGTCGGCGCCGCCGTGCTGCAACTCTTTCGCCACGCCGTGGCCAGCGGGCACGGCGAGCAGTTCACCCCGGTGCTCTGCGGTATCGCCGCCGGTCTCAACGGCGCCGCCATCCGGGCGCTCGACACCGGGGCGCAGTGATGCGGGGGACGCGCCCGGGCGGAGACGGAACCGCGGCCGACTATTTCGACCTCGGCGACTATCGCCGCGCGGTGAGCACGCGCTCGGCGCAGGCCGCGACCTGGTTCAATCGCGGCCTGGTGTGGAGCTTCGCCTTCGCTCACGAAGAAGCGGCGGAGTGTTTCGCCCGCGCCCACCAGGCCGATCCCGACTGCGCCATGGCTCACTGGGGCCGTGCCTACGTGCTGGGGCCGTACTACAACAAGCAATGGCACCAGTACGACGAGCAGGACCTGCGGCGCACGCTCGCCACCTGCCACGCCGAAGTGCAGCGCGCGCTCGCCAAGGCGGCCGCTTCGAGCGAGGTGGAACAGGCGCTCATCGAGGCGCTCTCGGCCCGCTACCCCAAGGCCGAGCCGAACGGTGACTTCGACGCCTGGAACGACGCCTACGCCGACGCCATGCGCGCGGTGTACCGGCGCTTTCCGGACGATCCGGACGTCAGCACGCTGTTCGCCGACGCGCTGATGAACCGCACGCCCTGGAAGTTGTGGGAGCTGCGCAGCGGGGCGCCTGCGCCCGGGGCCAGCACGCTCGAGGCGGTGGAAGTGCTCGACCAAGCGATGCGCGTTCGCGAGCGCGCGGGGCTGCCCGACCACCCCGGCCTGCTGCACCTGCACATCCACCTGTGGGAGATGTCGCGGCAACCGGAGACGGCGCTGCCGAGTGCCGACCGGCTGTTCGGGCTGGTCCCCGACGCCGGCCACCTGCTGCACATGCCGACCCACATCTACGCCCAGTGCGGCGACTACTACAGTGTGGTGCGCTGCAACGACGCCGCCATCGCCGCGGACGCCCGGCTCCTCGAGTACGCCGGGCCGATGGGCCTGCAGGCGCTGTCGCGGGCTCACAACTACCACTTCAAGCTCTACGGCGCGATGATGCTCGGCCACTACCGGGCGGCGCGCGACGCCACCGAAGGCATGGTGCAGACGATCCCCGAGGACCTGTTGCGGGTGACCAGCCCGCCGATGGCCGACTGGCTGGAAGGGTACGTGTCCATGCAGGTGCACGCCGACATCCGCTTCGGCAGGTGGCGCGAGCTGCTGGCGAGGCCCTTGCCGCGCGACCGCGAGTTGTACTGCGCGACCACCGCGATGCTGCACTACGCGAAAGGGGTGGCGCACGCGGTGCTCGGCGAGATCGAGGGCGCCGAGGCGCAGCAAGCGCAGTTCGCCGAAGCGGTGACCCGCGTGCCCGCCACCCGCACCGTGTTCAACAACACCTGCCTCGATCTCATGGCGGTCGCCACCTGCATGCTCGAGGGCGAGCTCGACTACCGCAAGGGCAACGCGGACGTTGCGTTCGCGCGCCTGCGCGAGGCGGTAGAGCGGGCCGACTCACTGCCCTACGACGAGCCCTGGGGTTGGATGCAGCCGCCGCGCCATGCGCTGGGCGCGCTGCTGCTGGAGCAGGGGCGGCTGGCCGAGGCCGAGTCGGTCTACCGCACGGACCTGGGGCTGGGCGAGTCGCTGATCCGCGCCTGCGAGCACCTGGACAACGTCTGGAGCCTGCACGGTCTGCACGAGTGCCTGCGTCGCCAGGGCAAGGAAGGCGATGCACGGATGCTCGCTCCCCGCCTGGCGCTGGCGCTGGCTCGCACCGACGTGCCGATCCGGGCATCGTGCCTGTGCCGGCTGCAGGTCGAGGAGGGCACGGTGCACGAGCGGGCCGGCTGAGGCCGGCCGCGGTTCGTCACGCGCCAGCGCTTGGGCTACTCAGTCGTCGAGCAATGCCTCCACCGCCTCACGGCGCGGGATGGCCGGTACGGCACCGTACTGCTGGGTCGACAGCGCCGCCGCGGCGTTGGCGTAACGTGCCGCGGCAAACGGATCGCGCCCGGCGACCAGTTCGGCCAGGAACGCCCCGTCGAAAGTGTCGCCGGCGCCCGTCGCGTCCACCGGGACGACCTTGCGCGCCGCGATGCGCTGACGCTTGTCGGGCGTCGCCACCAGCGTGCCGTCGGCGCCGAGGGTCAATGCCACGCACTCGACCCCGGGGGTCAGGTAGGCGTCTACGATCGCGTCCGCGTCGGTCAGTCCGGTCAGCGCCACGGCATCGTCGTAGCCCGGCAGGACGATCTGGCACTGGCGCACGGCCGCCTGGATGACGGCCCGGGCGCGGGCCAGCGGCCACAGGCGGGTGCGCAGGTTGGTGTCGTAGGAGACCCGCACACCGTGCGCCCGGGCGATCCCGATGGCGCCAAACACGGCATCCGCGCCGCGTTCGCTGATCGCCTGGCTGATCCCGGACACGTGCAGCACGCGCGCGCCGGCGAGATAGTCGGCCGGCACGTCCTCGGGGCCGAAACGGCTGGCGGCGGACCCGGCCCGCAGGTAGCTGAAGCGGTGCCCGTCGGTGCCGTGGGTGACGAAGTACAATCCCGTGTGCGCGTGTGCATCGCGCGTCACGCGTGAGGCATCGATCCCTTCGCCCGCCCACAGGTCCATGAAGCCGTCGCCGAAAGCGTCGGCGCCGAGGCGCGTGAGCATGCCGACGCTCGCACCCTGGCGCGCCGCGGCCACCGCACAGTTGCAGGCGTCGCCTCCCTGGCCGGCGAGGTAACGGCCATCGGCCTGCTGGTTGAATTCCACCAGCGGCTCGCCGAGGCAAACGATGTCGGGCATTGGGGCAGGACCTCGCGACGGGAACGCGTGCAGCCTGCCGATCTGCGCGCCGCAGGTCAATCGATCGCACGGCTCCGGAAACATTCAATATATAAAACAATAGGATAACGTTCATAGTTTATTTGATTTGTCACTCGTTCGACGGTCGCTTCACCGGCAAGGCACGAGCGTGGCGGACAAGGTCTGCCGACCAGGCCGACAAGCGCGCCGGACGGGGGCGACGGCGCGCCGGCGCGGGTCGGTGCTAGAAACGGTACGCGGCAGGGACGCCGTGATTTGCAGGAGAGCACATGGACGTCGATCGAGCGATGGCGTTACTCGGCGCGCTGGCGGACGGGGTCGACCCGTTCACCGGCGAAGTGCTGGGCGCCGGGACGCCGACGCAGCACCCGGACATGGTGCGCGCGCTGTACCTGGCGCGCGCGCTGCTGGAAGCGGAGCAGGCGCGCCGTCGCAAGCAACGCGCACAGCCGCCGAAGGCCGGCGAACCCTGGTCCGACGACGAAGACGCGCAACTGCTCGAGCGCCACGCGGCCGGGGCGTCGCTCGGCGAGCTCGCGCGCAGCCACCAGCGTTCGCGGGCGGCGATCGAGGCGCGACTGGCGCGTCGTCACGGGCGGGTGAGCCTGCCGGGCACGGCGGGCGCCGCCCGGCGCGGTGACGGTTCGCGCTGAGGGCCGGCGGCGGGGTTACCATGGCACACCCACCCCGCGGAGACAGGACATGGCCAGCAAAGAGCCCGCCGGCGAGCGGCGCCTCAACCAGCCGCTCGGCGGCAACCAGATGCCCCGCTTCGGCGGGCCGGCCACCATGATGCGCCTGCCGGCCCAGGACGGCGCCCTCGGGCTCGATGCCTGTTTCGTCGGCGTGCCGTTCGACATCGGCACCTCCAACCGCAGCGGCGCACGTTTCGGCCCGCGCCAGATCCGCGCCGAGTCGTGCCTGATCCGCCCCTACAACATGGCGACCCGGGCCGCGCCGTTCGATTCGCTGCAGGTCGCCGATATCGGCGACGTCGCCATCAACACCTTCAACCTGCCGGCCAGTCTTGCGATCATCGAGTCCGCCTTCGACGAGATCCTCGCTCACGGCTGCCGGCCGCTGACGCTGGGCGGCGATCACACCATCACCCTGCCGGTGCTGCGTGCGGTGCACCGCAGGCACGGGCCGGTCGGCGTGGTCCACGTGGACGCGCACGCCGACGTCAACGAGGCGATGTTCGGCGAACCGGTGGCGCACGGCACGCCCTTTCGGCGCGCCATCGAGGAGGGGCTCATCGAACCGCGGCGCATGGTCCAGATCGGGCTGCGCGCGAGCGGCTACGCGGCGGACGATTTCGACTGGCCGCGCGAGCAGGGCGTGCGCGTGGTGCAGGCCGAGGAGTGCTGGTACAAGTCGCTCTCGCCGCTGATGGGTGAGGTGCGCGAGCAACTCGGCACCGGCCCGGTGTACCTCACCTTCGACATCGACGGCCTGGACCCGGCGTTCGCACCCGGCACCGGCACGCCCGAGATCGGCGGCCTGACGGTGCCGCAGGCGCTGGAGATCGTGCGGGGCTGCCGCGGGCTCGACCTCGTCGGCGCCGACCTCGTCGAAGTGGCGCCGGCCTACGACACCACCGGCAACACCTCGCTCACTGCCGCCAACCTGCTGTACGAGATGCTCTGCGTGCTGCCGGGCGTACGTTACCGGGACTGACGTTTGTCGCCCGCGGTTCCCCCGAAAGTGAATCCGTCACAGATTCGCGGTGCCCGATGTGCGCGCGCGTTCGTGACATTGTGAGCGAAAGTGTCGCCGCCACAAACAGCGTTTCGAGGGAGACACGTGATGACGACACCCATGCAAAGGACTGGCATGCTGCTGTGCCTGATGCTTGCGCTCGGCACCGGCAACCGGGCGCTGGCGCAACTCAACCCGGGCGATCTGCTGATCACCGACGGCGCCATTCGCGGCGTGGTGCAGATCGACAGCTTCACCGGGTTGCCCAACGTGATCAGCAGCGGCGGCAGCCTGCAGTACCCGACCGGCGTCGCACTGGGCCCGGGCAACGAGATCTACGTGATCGACACCCGCGGTTCGAACGACGGCTCGCGCATCTACGAGATCGACGCGGCCAGCGGCGCGCAGACCCTGATCGCCAGCCTGTCGGTGGACACCGCCTGGGACATCGAGGTCGGCGCCGACGGCAATCTCTACGTGGCCGGCTCCAGCTACAGCCGCCATTTCGGCCGCGACGGCATGGTCGCCCGGTACGATTTCGAGACGGGCATCGAGTCCAGCTTCGGCGGCTGGGGACGGTTCAAGGATCCGACCGGCATCGAACGGGGGGCGAACGGCGTGCTCTACGTCACCGACCGCAGCTACCTCGGCGGCGCCGTGGTCGGCTTCGACCCGGTCAGCAGCGGCACCTGGGTGGAGGCTTCGGGCGGCGACCTCTGGGACCCCATCGACCTCGCGGTCATGAACAACGGCGAGATCGAAGTGCTCGACCGCAACGCCTACAGCACCTGGAACCCGTACCGCCAGTTCGGCGGGGCGACCATCACCGTGGACCCCAACCGCCCGACCAGCGTCAACCAGACCCCTTCGTCGTTCGACGGCAACTTCGCCGACCCGGCGGCCATGGCGCGCACCTGGTTCGGCTCGCTGATGATCGCCGAGGACGGGTTCATCATGCGTGTAGACCCGGGTGCCGCGCACAACGGCACCGGCGCCAACCAGACGGTCGTGTGGTACACGCCGTACCTGCCGGATCCGACCGGCATGGACATCGTCCCGGGTATTCGCTGGTTCTTTCCGCCCCGGGTCCTCGACCCGATCCGCCCGCCTTTCGGCTGAGCGCGACGGCATCCGCAACGGCGGGCGGCTTCGGGCCGCCCGCCGGCTTCCCACCGCGCCCGGCGATCGTCCGCCTCGCGCGAGCGGCGGGGTCTCGCGCCCGAAACTGCGAACCGGCACCTGACGAGCGCAGGGCGGGGCACGTACACTACCCGGTTTGCGGCCGATCCACGCGCCGCTCGCCCCCGGACGTCAATGTCAGGCAACCCTCGAGACGATCCCGCGCTCGCGCCGTTCGGTGCGGGCGCGCTGGTGCCCATGTACGTGCTGGCGATCCTCGCCGCCTTCGGCCCGATCGCCATCGACATGCACCTGCCCAGCCTGCCGAGCCTGCAGAGCGCGCTCGCCACCAGCCCGGAACTCATCCAGCTGACGCTGGGTGCGTTCGTGATCTGTTTTGCTGCCGGGCAACTCGTGCTGGGCCCGCTGTCCGACACCATCGGGCGCCGCCCGGTGCTGCTCGGCGGCGTCGGGGTGTTCGTGCTGGCCAGCGCGATCTGCGCACTCGCGGACTCTGTACAGGTACTGATTCTCGGGCGCGTGCTGCAAGGACTGGGGGCCTGCGTCGGCGCGGTGGTCGGGCGCGCTATCGTGCGCGACGCCTACCCCGGCAACGCCGGTGCGCGCCTGCTGTCGGTGATCATGACCACGATGGCGTTCGCGCCGCTGGTCGCGCCGACGCTCGGCGGCTGGCTGCTGGTCGCGTTCGGCTGGCGGGCGATCTTCTGGGCGATGCTGGCCTTCAGCGCCCTGACCCTGGTGCTGGTGTTCCTGCGCGCGCCCGAAACGCACCCGGCCCACGCGCGCATCAGCCTGCACCCGTGGTCGGTGGTGCGCGGCTACTGGAAGGTGCTCGTGGAACCCCAGGCCTTCGGCTGCATTGCCGGCGGCGGCCTGCTGTTCGCCGGGGTGTTCGCCTATATCGCCGGCGTGCCGTTCGTCTACATCGACCACTTCGGCGTACCGGCGGAGTTCTTCGGCCTGCTGTTCGGGTTGAACGCCTTCGGCCTGCTGCTCGGCGCCGCGATGACCAACCGGCTGGTGGCGCGGCTCGGCTGGCGCCGCGTGTTGCGCGTCGCGGGGTGGCTCGGCGCCGCCAGCGCCCTGGCGCTGCTCGGCGTTGCGCTCACCCGCTGGGGCGGGCTGGTGGCCGTCGCCGCGCCGTTGTTCACCTTCGTCGCCTCGCTCGGCATGCTGGGCCCGACCGCTACCACCGGCGCGCTCGAGAATCACCCGCAGCGCGCCGGCGCGGCATCGGCGCTGGCGGGTTCGGCGCGCTTCGGGCTCGGCGCCGGCGCCATCGCCGCGCTCGCGCAATTGCACGACGGCACGCCGTTGGCGATGGCTGTGGTCATGTTTGCCTGCGGCGCGACGGGGCTCGCCCTGCTGTCGTGGCTGGTGCCCGGCGAGGAACCGCTCGCCGCCGACGAGCCTGCGTAGCGCGACCCGGCCGTGTGAACCGCGGGGCGATTTCTGCCATCATCGCGCCCGGGCCGACGCGCCTACCGACGGACCAAGGACCGAACGCTGGATCCAGGACCGGGCACCGTTACCCGGCCGGTTTTCGCGTTCACTGCTCGAGCGAAGCGCTGCCCTGCGCGCAGCTACAGGAGACGCCTTTCGTGAATCGTTTCTTTTTCGCCTTCGCGGCCGCCTTGTGGCTCGCCCCGGCGCTCGCCGAAGGGCTGCAGGGGACTCTCACGGTCACCGGGGTCGGCAGCGTGCGCACGCCGCCCGACCAGGCCCTGATCGACACCGGCGTGATCAGCGAAGCGGCAAGCGCCGCCGATGCGCTCGCCGACAACAACGCGGCGATGGCGCAGGTCCTGGCGGCGCTGGAGGAGCACGGCATCCAGCCCTGGGACGTGCAGACCACCACGTTCGACGTCGCGCCGGTCTATCGCCGTGACGAGCCGCGCGGCCAGCCGGAGATCGCCGGTTACCGCGCGGTCAACCAGGTCCGCGTGCGGGTGGCCGCGCTGGACGCCCTGGGTGAGGTGCTCGACGCGCTGGTGCGCGCCGGCAGCAACCAGGTGCACGGGGTCGGTTTCGGCATCGCCGACGAGAGCGTGCCGCTCGCCGAAGCGCGCCGTCGCGCGATGGCCGACGCCTTGTCCCGCGCCGAGCTGTACGCGCAGGCCGCGGGCGTGCGCGTCGGGCCGGTGCTCAGCATCAGCGAGCAGGCGATCCACGTGCCGCAGCCCTCGCCGCTCGCGCGCGGCCTGATGCTCGAGCAGGCCAGCGCCGTGCCCGTCGCGAGCGGCGAGCAGGAGATCACGGCGAGCATCAACGTGGTCTACGCACTGACCGACTGAGACCGCCTCGCGACGCTCGGTCGCTTGTTCGGCCCGGCGGCGCGGGCGCCAGTGCCAGCGCGACCGGCCAGTGGTCCGAGTAACGCCGGCGACCGGCGAACGCCGCGTAGACGCTCGGCTCGCAACGCCACCCGCAGGGCAGGTTCTTCACCAGCAGCCAGTCGAGGTGCGCGCGGTAGCCACGGTCGGAGAAGGTGCACGCGTCGCGATTGCACACGCGGTACTGCCAGCCTCGCTCGCCGAGCGCGCCGAGCAACGGTTCGTGGCGCTCGATCACACCGAGCCTCGGCACCCCGAGCGCCAGCAACGGGTTGCGCAGCAGCGAGCGGGACAGGCGCGTCACGTCGAGGCAGGTCGTGTTGAGGTCACCGCCGACGATCATCGGCTGGCCCGCGTCACGCCTCGCCAGCGCCTCGGCCAGCGCGAGCGCCTGGGCCAGGCGCTGCGCCGGACTGCTGTGCGCTTCGAAGTGTGTGCTCGCCACCGTGACCGTCCCCGTAGGCGCGGCGATGTCGGCGATGAGCGCGATGCGCCGGCCGTGACGGGCCATGTAGCGCGCCCGGTAGTCGAAAAACGCCGGCAGTTCGGCCACTTCGATGCCCGACAGCGGGAAGCGCGAGAGGATCGCGTTGCCGTGCAGGGCCTCCCGGTTGACGCCCGCGCAGCGCCGTTCGTGACGTGCGCCCTTGGTCAGTTCGCGAAACTCCGGTGCGAACGCCCACGAGTAGCCGAGGGCGTCGGCGAACTCGCGCGCCACGTGCCGGTTGGCGCTGCGCGCCCTGCCGCCATCGGCCACGCTGAGCAGCACCACGTCGCTGTCGCGCGCCCGGTGCGACAGCCAGCGCGCGACGATCGCATCGAGGTTGCGTCCCCGCTCGATGTTGTAGGCGACCACGTTCAGCCCGGGGCCGGGGTGCGGCGGCGGCGACGCGATGCGGTATTCGAAGGCCGCATCGGGCAGGCGATCGTGCCGGCCGGAACCCGGCGGCGTCTTGTCGAGTTGCTCATCACGGCGCACGCGTGGAAAATAGCAGGTTTTCATGCGCACGCAGGCCCAACCCGACCCACCCGACCGATCGACGGCGCCCGGCACCGCCGGCGCGCCGCTGGCATTGGTGCCCGAGTCCAGCCGCGTACAGCGCGAGGCGCTCGGGTTCGACGCCGCCACCCTGTGGCGAATTACCCGCATGGCGCTGCGTTACCGAGCACGACTGGCGCTCGCGGCGGGCGCGACCGTGCTCGCCGCCATCGCCCAGATCGTCATCCCGCAATTGATCGGCGAGGCCGTCGACAACGCCCACGGCCTGCTCGCGAGCGCCGGCGCCGGTGAGGAGGCCGCGCGTGCGGCGCTGCTGAACGCGGCGTTGCTGCTGTTCGGCGCGGCGCTGTTTCGCGGCGCGTGCACGCTGGTCCAGAACTACCAGGGCGAGGCCATCGGCCACCTGATCGGGTACGAGCTGCGCCTCGCCTACTACGAGAAGCTGCAGCGCCTGTCGTTCAGCTACCACGACCAGGTGCACACCGGCGACCTCATGACGCGCGGCATCCTCGACATCGAGGGCACCCGCATGTGGGTCAGCACGGGCGTGCTGCGCGCGATCCTGCTGACGGTGCTGATCGGCGGCGGCGCCTGGGTGTTGGCCGGGATCGATTTCACGCTCACCTGCGTGGCGCTGGCGTTCGTGCCCGTGGTCGGTCTGGGCGCCTCGGCCGTGCGCCTGAGGTTGCGCGCGCTGTGGTACGCGTTGCAGGAGGAACTGGGGGTCCTGACGCGGGTCATGGAGGAGAACCTCGGCGGCATCCGGGTGGTGCGGGCGTTCGGCGCGCAAGCCTTCGAGATGGCCCGTTTCGACACCATCTCGCAGCGTGCGCTCGCGGTGCTGCACCGGCGCATCGCCGTGTTCGTGACCGGCACCACGAGCATGACCTTCGCCTACTTCGTGGCCATGGGACTGGTGCTCTGGGTCGGCGGTGCGCGCGTGCTCGACGGGCACATCACGCTCGGCAACCTGGCGGCGTTTCTCACCTTCATCACCATCCTGCAGATGCCGGTGCGCCAGATCGCGTGGATGGTCAACTCGGTGGCCCGCGCTTCCACCTGCGGCTCGCGGTTGTTCGAGATCATCGACCTCGAGCCGGAGATCCGCGATCGCCCCGGCGCCGCCGACCTCGTCCCGGGCGAGGGGGTCGTGCGTTTCGAGGACGTGCACTTCGCCTACCGGGGGGCGCAGGGCGACCTGCCGGTGCTGCACGGCGTCAGCTTCGAAGCGCGCCCGGGGCAGGTCATCGGCATCGTCGGGCCGCCCGGCAGCGGCAAGTCGACCATCGCCCACCTGTTGCCGCGCTACTACGACGTCAGCGGCGGGCGCATCACGATCGACGGGCAGGACATCCGCGACGTGACCCTCGCCAGCCTGCGCCGGGCGGTCAGCGTGGTCCAGCAGGATGCGTTCATGTTCACCTCGGCGATCGCCAACAACGTCGCCTACGGCGACCCGTGGGCGGATCGAAGCGCGATTCGAGGCGCCACTCAGGCCGCGCAGCTGCACAACTACGTCGAGCAGCTGCCGCAGGGTTACGAGACCCCGGTCGGCGAACGCGGCGTGTCCCTGTCCGGCGGCCAGCGCCAGCGCCTCGCGATCGCGCGCGGCGTGCTGCCGGCATCGCGGGTGCTGGTGTTCGACGATTCCACCGCGGCCGTGGACGCCGGCACCGAGCAACGCATTCGCCGCGAACTGCGCCAGATCACCGCCAACCGCGTCACCCTCATCATCGCCCACCGGCTGTCGTCGCTGATGCACGCCGACGAGATCCTGTTCCTCGAGGCGGGACGTATCGTGGAGCGCGGCGATCACGCCACGCTGCTGGCGCTCGGCGGGCGTTACGCGGCGCTGCACGCCCTGCAATCGCAGGCCAGCGAAGCGGACCTCGCCGCGGTCGAAGCCGACGAGGCCCGCGGATGAGGTCCGCGCATCTCCCGACCGGCGCCGCGCACGGCGGGTGCGCGTGAAGCCCGCCCCCGGCGCGAGCCCGGGCGGGACGCCGCCGCGCGCGGTCGTCGGCTCGCAGGACCTCTACGAGGAGGAGATGTTCGGCGCCGCCTTCGACGGTGTCGTCGTACGCCGCTTCTGGCAGTTCGTGAAACCCTACCGGCGCCAGCTGTGGCTGGGCGTGGTCGGGGTGCTGGCTTTCACGCTGACCCAACTCGCGATCCCCTTGCTGGTGCGCTACGCCATCGACGAAGCCCTGCTGGGGGCCGCCGTCGGCTCGGTGCTGCACGTGGTGGTGGCCGGTTTCTTCGTCGTCATCGCCCTGAACTTCGCCGCCAATTTCGTTCAGGAGTGGATCGTCGGGCGCCTCGCCGGTCACCTGCTGTTCGATCTGCGCCGCGCCATGTACCGCCACCTGCAGTTCGTGTCGCTGTCGTTCATGGACCGCACGGAGGTCGGGCGGCTGATGTCCCGGCTGCAGGGCGACGTCAACGCGCTGCAGGAGTTCCTCGAGACCTCGATCTTCGCCATCGGCGACCTGGTGCTGCTGCTCGGCATCGTGGTGGTGTTGCTGTGGCTGGACACGGATCTCGGCCTGCTGACCCTGTCGGTGGTGCCGTTGCTGTTCCTGGTGCGCACCGTGTGGCTGCCCTACGCGCGCAAGGCGTTCATGCGGGCCCGCGAGACCAGTTCCATCGTCAACGGGGCGCTGGCCGAGAACGTGCACGGCGTGCGCACCATCCAGGAAATGGGCCGCGAGCGCGTGAACTACGATCTGTTCGAAGTGCGCGCGCGCGAGAACCTGGACGCGCACCTGCTGGCGTCGCGCTTCTCCAACGTGCTGATCCCGGTGGTCGACGGCCTCACCGGCACGGCCATGGCCATCGTCGTCGTCATCGGCGGCGGCATGGTGCTCGACGCTCGCCTGGAGGTCGGTGTGATGGTCGCCTTCCTGTTCTACGTGCAACGGTTTTTCGACCCGATCCGCTCGCTCACCATCCAGTACAGCATCATGCAGCGCGCGATGGCCGCCGGGCAGCGGATCTTCGAGGTGCTGGACGTGCCCATCGAGGTGCGCGACCGCCCGCACGCCCGCACCCTGTCGCGCGAGGACAAGGCGATCGAGTTTCGCGACGTGACCTTCGGTTACGCGCCCGGCGTGCCCGTTTTGAGGAACATCGACTTTCGCGTTGCGCCCGGCGAGACGGTGGCACTGGTCGGGCCCACCGGGTCGGGCAAGACCAGCATCACCGCGCTGGCGCACCGGTTCTACGACGTGTGGGAGGGCGCCGTGCTGATCGGCGGCCACGACGTGCGTGACGTGCAGCAGGCGGCCCTGGGGCGCCACGTCGCCATGGTGCTGCAGGACCCGTTCCTGTTCACCGGCACCGTCTACGACAACATCCGCTATCACCATGCCGGGGCCACGCGCGAGCAGGTGGAGACCGCGGCCCGCGCGGTGGGCGCGCACGAGTTCATCGAAGCGCTGCCGGCGGGTTACGACACCGAGCTCGAGCAGCGCGCGGCGAACCTGTCCATCGGCCAGCGCCAGTTGCTGAGTTTCGCCCGCGCGCTGGTGGCCGACGCCCCGATCCTGGTCCTGGACGAGGCGACCGCCAGCATCGACAGCTACACCGAGCGACGCATCCAGCAGGCTCTCGTGCGGCTGCTCGAAGGCCGTACCGCCATCGTCATCGCCCATCGCCTGGCCACCATTCGCGGTGCGGACCGTATCCTCGTGCTGCGCGACGGCGAGATCGTCGAGCGCGGCACCCACGAGCAGCTGCTGCGCGAGGCGGGGCTCTACGCTCGCCTGTACCGCCTGAATTACGCCTCGTTCGACGACCTCGCGGCCGACGAGGACACCGGCCACGGCTGAGCGGCCGATCACCTGAACCCATCGACGACCGACGGAGCGACACCTCGCCATGACAGAGACCGAACGAGCCACCGTGCAGGGCCCCGCCTGGGACCTGGCGGACGAATATCCCGCGCTCGACAGCCCCGGGCTCGCGCAGGATCTCGCCGCGCTGGACGAGCAGCTTGTCCGCATGGCGGAGGAGGGGACGACGCTGCGCGGCGTCCCGATCGAGGACCTGACCGCGGACGGGGCGGAGCGCGAAATCGCCGCCGCGCGCCGCCTGTTCGAAGTGTCCGAGCAGGCGC
>JBFJWO010000009.1:0-25622 GCA_041623575.1 Gammaproteobacteria bacterium | reverse complement strand
GCTCGACATGTGGCTGTTGCTGGGCGCGCTGACGGGGCTGCTGAACCTGATCCCCTACGTCGGGCCGCTGCTGGCCATGGTCCTGGCCGCGTTCGTCGCGATCGCCCAGGGCGGCATGGACCCGTCGCTGCTGCTGGCGGCGGTCGGCGTCATCGTCGGCGCGCAGCTGATCGACAACGTGCTGGTGGTACCGGCGGTGATCGCCGAGGCCGCCAACCTGCACCCGCTCAGCGTGATCGTCGGGGTGATCGTGTTCGGCAACCTGTTCGGGTTCGTCGGAATGGTCCTGGCGGTGCCGATGCTGGCGTCGGCGCGCATCGTCCTCAGCGAACTCTACTACGGACTGCGCCCGCCGGAGTTGCAGACGCTGCGCTGAGCGAGCTGGCCGCGCTGCCGGGCCGGTTCCTAGCGCCGTTGCTCCAGCACCATCGCGCCCTGCTGGGTGCTGACGTCCAGGCGGCGCAGGAAGGACATGCCGAGCAACGGGATCCCCGGGCCGGCGCCCTCGATGACCAGCGCCGTCACGTCGTTGATGGTGATCTCGCCGAGGCTCACCGAGTCCAGGATCACCTCCATCGCGCGTGCCTCGCCGGCGGCGGTATTGACCCGGGTCGGGCGCCCTTCCAGGCGGTACTCGACCCCGAGGTTGAGCGCCGTCGAGGCGTCGAGCCCTACGTAGGTCGCACCGGTGTCGAGCAGCATCTCGACGGGGAAGCCGTTGATGCTGCCGACGGCGACGTACATGCCGCGCGTGTCCGGGTAGACGCGGGCGACTTTTCGCTCGCGCTCGACGTACTTGCCGCGGATCGGGCCGCCGAGTTCCACGCGGTATTGCTCGCCGTCCAGCGTGAAGTGCACCGCGTCGGCCTCCACGCGGTCCACACGCACGCCCTGCGGCGAGGTCTCCCCCACCCCGAGCAATGTGCGCCGGCCTTCGATCCGCAGCAGCGCCTTGTCGCCGAGCACGCCCTGCAGCATCACGTCGGGTGGCTGCGCGGCGGCGCTCCCCAGCCACGCAGACAACAGCACCGCGATCAGCGGGCGCACGACCGCCGCCCGGCGGATGCTCACCACAACCACACCAATGCCTGCAGGCATCCACACGCCATCGCGCCTGCCACCATGTCGTCGAGCATCACCCCGAGTCCTCCACCTACGCGTCGTTCAACCGCCCCGATCGGCCAGGGCTTGATGATATCGAACAACCGAAACAGCACAAAACCCGCCACCACCCAGTGCCACCCGGGCGGCGCGCCGGCCATGGCGATCAGGTAGCCGCAGATCTCGTCCCAGACGATCCCGGAGTGGTCTTCGCCGCCCAGCGTGCGGTTGGCACTCTCGCAGATCCACACCCCGGCCGCACAGGCGAGCGCGACCAGGACGAGATACACCGCGAGCGGGAGCCCCGAGAGCAGCACGTAAAGCGGTACCGCGGCGAGCGTGCCGAAGGTGCCCGGGGCGACCGGCGCCAGGCCGCTGCCGAAACCGAAGGCCAGCGGATTGAGCGGCCGGGCGAGGAAGTCGGCCAGGGTGATGCGCCGCGCGCCGCCCTTGCTACGCACGCCGGGCGTCCGCGGCTGATCGCTCGGCGCCGGCAGCGCGCGCCATCAGAAGTGCCGGTAGCCGCGCGGTTCGAGGTCGCGCACGCCACCCTGCGCGTCGCGCAGGCGCAGGCCCGGCCGGCGCTCGATGCTGCCGATGCGCCGGCACCCGGCGAGCGCCGGCGCCGCCGCCAGTTGCTCCCAGCTCCCCGCCGGACAACAGAAACACAGTTCGTAATCGTCGCCGCCGTGCAGCGCCAGTTCGAGCGCATCGAGTCCCGGGTCGGGCAGGTCGGCCGCGCGGGGGATGTCGACAGCCGCCAGCACCGCGCCGCAACCACTCGCCGCGAGGATGTGACCGAGGTCGCCGGCCAGCCCGTCGGAGATGTCGATACAGGCGCTGGCGAGGCCCCGCAGGGCCAGCCCGGCCGCGAGCCGTGGCTGTGGACGCTCCAACCGGGCGGTCAGTGCCGCGGGCACCGCACGGCCACCGCGCAGCGCCAGCCCCGCGGCCGCGAGCCCCAGCGGGCCGGTGACGCCGACGGCGTCGCCCGGGCGCGCACCGTCGCGCCGCAAGGCCTGGCCGACCGGCACGTGCCCGAGCACCTGCACGGTAACGGCCAGCGGACCGCGAACGGTGTCGCCGCCGATGAGCGCGAGCCCGCACGTCTGTGCCATCTCGAAGAACCCGCCGGCGAAGCGCTCCACCCACGCCGCATCGGGCGCCGGCAGGCTCAGTGCAAGCGTCGCCCACGCGGGCTCGGCTCCCATCGCCGCGAGGTCGCTGAGGTTGACGGCGAGCGAGCGCCAGCCGAGGTCGGCGGGCGCGAGGTCGGCCGGGAAATGAACGCCCTCGAGGAGCGTGTCGGTGGTGATCGCCAGTTCGTGCCCGGCACGCGGGCTCACCAGCGCGGCATCGTCCCCGATCCCCAGCACCACATCGGCACGTCGCGTGGGGCGCGCGAAATAGTCGCGAATCAGGGAGAACTCGTCGAGCGCCATGCTCCGAGCGCCGGGCGGCCGCTGCCGGGTGCTAACGGGCGCCGCCGGCCGCCGCGAGTTCGTGGCTGCGCAGGTCTCGCGCGATGCGGTCCAGCACGCCGTTGACGTACTTGTGGCCCTGCTCGGCGCCGAACGCCTTGCACAGTTCGACCGCTTCGTTGATGACCACGCGAAACGGCACCTCGAGGCGTTCGCGCAACTCGAACGCGGCGATCCGCAGCACGTTGCGTTCGATCGGGTCGAGTTGGGTCAGCGCACGGTCGAGATGGGGGGCAAGCAAGGCGTCCGTCTCGGCCACGCTGGCAACCACGCCGCGCAGCAGGACCTGGAAATACCCGACGTCCGCCCTGCTCATGTCCTGGTAGGCGAGGAACTGCGCGTCGATCTCCTGCACCTCCTCGCCGGCGAGGTCCCATTGGTAGAGCGCCTGCAGCGCCTTGCGGCGCGCCTGGCGTCGTTGCTGCGGGTTGGCGATCACTGCGCGCCGCTCAGCCGAGTTTGCGTAGCACGCTGAGCATTTCGATCATCGCCAGCGCGGCGTCCGCGCCCTTGTTGCCGGCCTTGGTGCCGGCGCGCTCGATCGCCTGCTCGACGGTGTCCGTGGTCAGCACCCCGAAACCCACCGGGATCTCGTGCTCCAGCGCCACGCGCGCCAGCCCGCTGCTGCACTCGCCGGCGACGTAGTCGAAGTGAGGCGTGGCCCCGCGGATCACGGTGCCGAGCGCGACCAGGCCGTCGTAGTTGCCGCTCCTGGCGAGGCGCTTGGCCGCCAGCGGCAGCTCGAACGCACCCGGCACGCGGACCACGGTGATGCTCCCGGGTTCGATGCCACAGCGGCGCAGCGTGTCGAGCGCACCGCTCACCAGGCTCTCCACGAGGTAACCGTTGAAGCGCGCCACCACCAGCGCGACGCGGGCGCCCGCCACCTGCATGTCACCGTCGATTGTCGTGGGTCCGCTCATGAATAATCTTTTAATAACAATGTAGTTGGCGAATCTTATTGAGATTTCACTCAAAATGCACGCCGGCGCGTTCTAGCTCAGGTAGTCGACGATTTCCAGGTTGAAACCCGACAAGCCGTGAAACACCTTTGGCGCCGACATCAGGCGCATCCTCCCGACCCCGAGGTCGGCCAGGATCTGGGCGCCGATGCCGTTGGTGCGGTAATCGGCGGGCGGTTCCTGCGGCTCGGCTTCCGGGCGCCCGCCGCTCAACTGGTATTGCTGGATCCGCCGCAGCAGCCCGCTCTCGTCCTCGGGTTGGCGCAACAATACCACGACCCCGCCGCGCAACTCGGCAATGCGCTGCAGGGCGTCCTGCAACGGCCACCCGCAGCCGTGCAGTGCGCCGAGCGTGTCGCACAGCAGGTTGTGCACATGCACCCGTACCGGGCAAGGCGTGTGCCGCTCGACTTTGCCCATGACCAGCGCCAGGTGCAGGGCGTGGTGGATGGTGTCCTCGTAGGCGTACAGGCGGAACTCGCCGAAACGGGTCGGGAACTCGGCCTCCACCACGCGCTCCACCGTGCGCTCGTTCTGGATGCGGTAGCGGATCAGGTCCTCGATGGTGCCGATCTTGAGGCCGTGCTGGCGGGCGAAACGCTCGAGGTCCGGGCGCCGCGCCATGGTGCCGTCGCTGTTCAGGATCTCCACGATCACCGCCGCCGGCTCGAGCCCGGCCAGGCGCGCGAGGTCGCAACCGGCTTCGGTGTGCCCGGCGCGCGTGAGCACACCGCCGCGATCGGCCATCAGCGGAAACACGTGCCCGGGCTGGATGAGGTCATCGGGACGCGCCTCGGGAGCTACCGCCGCGGCTACGGTGGTAGCGCGGTCGGCCGCCGAGATCCCGGTGGTCACGCCCCGGGCCGCTTCGATGGACACGGTGAACATGGTCGAGTGCGCCGCGCGGTTGTCGCTCACCATCAGCGGCAGGCGCAGCTGCCGGCAGCGTTCCGGCGTCAGGGTCAGGCAGATCAGGCCGCGCGCATGGCTCGCCATGAAGTTGATCGCGTCCGCGCTCACGCACGAGGCCGCCAGGATGAGGTCGCCCTCGTTCTCGCGGCCCTCGTCGTCCATGACGATGACCATGCGCCCCTGACGCACGTCTTCGACCAGTTCCTCGATAGTGTTCAGCTTCACGTTCCGCTCACCGCGCGCAGGTTCCCCGACCCGCCAAGGCTACGGGCTGCCCGCACCTTGTCAACACGCACACGCAGGGAGCCGGCACGGCTCAACCCTGATTGGCGAGCCCCGGGTCGTGGCGCAGCAACTGCTCGAGGTAACGCGCCAGCAGGTCGACTTCGAGGTTGACCCGCCGGCCCGCGACGAGCTTGCCGAGCGTGGTCATCGCAAGCGTGTGCGGGACCAGGTTGACGCCGAACCCGTCGGCGGTGAGCTCGTTGACCGTGAGGCTGACGCCGTCCACGCAGGCCGAGCCCTTGCGCGCCAGGTAGCGGCGCAGGCCCGCCGGGGCGATGAAGGTGATACGCGTGGAACGGGCATCCGCGCGCACCGAGGCGACCTCGGCGATGCCGTCCACGTGACCGCTCACGAGATGCCCGCCGAGACGCGCGCCGGCACGCAACGCGCGCTCCAGATTGACACGGGCGCCGCCCACCAGGGTCCCGAGGGTCGTCACTTGCAGGGTCTCGCGCGAGACGTCGAAGGCCAGGCTCGCCCCGTCGATCCGGGCGACGGTCAGGCAGGCACCGTTCACCGCGACGCTGTCGCCGAGAGCGGTACCCTCGCGCAATGCGGGGGCCTCGATGAGCAATCGCACATCGCCGCCGGTGGGCTCGATTCCGCCCACCGTGCCGGTCGCCTCGATGAGCCCGGTGAACATCCCTCAGTCGGCCAGCGCGTAACGCTGCACCGTCACCGGCAGCGCCGTCGAGTTGTTGAACTCCGCGCTCGCCGCTATCGCCACCCGTGCGATCTGCTCCGGGTCGTCGATGAGGTCGTAGGCGGCGAACATCGCCCCCAGCGCGTAGTCGGCGCCCGCGCCGATGGCCCAGAAGCGCTGGTACTCGTAGACCTCGCGCAGCGCATAGAGCCCGAAGATACCGTGTGCGTTGGCGATCAGCGCGTCGATGCGGCTGGACTCGTAGGGGTCCTCCTCGTCGTCCTTGACGTTCAGGTAGTAGTGCTCCTTCAGCACCCGGTGCATTTCCAGCGCGCTGGTGAATATCGCCTCGCGTGACCCGAAGTCCGGGGAGAACGTCTTGCGCCGCATCACGCTCTCGATCACCAGCGCGTGGGCGGCGCTGCCGACGATGCCGAAACAGGTATCGCCGAAACGCTGCAGCTTGTCCGGGTGGGCGTCGTAGGCCGCGCCCTGCTTGAGGTCGCCGAAGCTGGTCAGGCTGTCGGCGGCGATGCACACGCTGCCTGCCTTGCGCACCGCCACGATAGTCGACATTCGCTTAGTCTCCGTCGTCCGCCCGCCGGGCGGGCGTCAATGTCAGTCTGAGGTCGCGCCCGAGCATCCGCGACTCGGCCAGCGTCCAGCGTTTGCGCTCGGCCAGCGCTCGCAACGGCAATTCGGCCATCGCGCGGGCCTCGCTGCCGAGCAGGTCCGTCGCGACGTAGCACAACAATACGTCGGCGAGGTCGGCACCGAGCAGCGAGCCCGTGAGCCGCGCGCCCGCCTCGACGTGCACTTCGTTGACCTCGAAGTCGGCGGCGAGCGACGCCAGCACCGCGCGCAGGTCCAGCCCGCCGCCGGCACGCCCGACGCCGTGCACCGAGACGCGCGAACCGCCGGGCTCGACGGCGCCCGCCAGGGTCGCCGCCGCCGGCGAGGACAGCGCCTGCGGGGCGCACAAGATCAGCGTGTGCCCACGAAGGCCGAGCAGTCGCGCCGCGGGCGGCGTACGCAAGTGCGTGTCCACCACCACCCGCAGCGGTTGGCGCACCTCGCCCTCGATGCCGAGCGCAGCGGGCGTCAGGCGCACGTCGAGCGACGGGTCGTCGGCCAGCACGGTACCGATCCCCGTCAGCACGCAGCCGGCGCTCGCGCGCCAGCGCTGAGCGTCGCCTCGCGCCGCCTCGCCCGTGATCCACCGGCTTTCGCCGGAAGCCATCGCCGTGCGCCCGTCGAGGCTCATGGCGACCTTGACGCGCACCCATGGCAGCCCTGTGCGTGCGCGCTTGAAATACTCCCGGTTCAGGCGTTCCGAGGCCGCGCGCAGGAGACCTTCACTGACCTGTACCCCGGCCTGGCGCAGGGCCTCGAGCCCGCCGCCCGCGACGTGCGGGTTGGGGTCGCGAGCGGCCGCCACCACGCGCTCGACACCGGCTCCGCGCAGAGCTTCGGTGCAAGGCGGTGTGCGCCCGTGATGGTTGCACGGCTCCAGTGTCACGTAGGCAGTGGCGCCCGCGGCCCGCGCCCCGGCGTCGGCCAGCGCATTGACCTCGGCGTGCCCTTCCCCGGCGCGCCGGTGCCAGCCCTCGCCCACGATCGCCCCGTCGCGTACCAGCACGCAGCCGACGCTCGGGTTCGGGTGCGTCGTGAAGCGGCCGCGGCGCGCGAGTTCCAGCGCCCGCGCCATGTACCGGACCTCGTCCTCGCCGGTCATGCCGAACCCCGGGCATCGCCCCGCCGACAGGCGCGCAGACCACCGGCCGGCCGTTCCTGCGTCATGGCGAGCGCTCCGGGGCCCGGTTCGGCAGGACGCGCCTCAGGAGGACGCGTCGTCGTCGAGCAGCGGGATCTGCCCGCGCAGTTCCTCGGGCGTCAGCTCACGCTCGAGACGTTCGATGACTTCGCGAAACGCGTGCACGTCCTCGAAGCTGCGGTAGACCGAGGCAAAGCGGATGTAGGCCACGTGGTCAAGGCGTCTCAACTCCTCCATGACCCACTCGCCGATCAGGCGCGACGGGATCTCGCGCTCGCCCTGCGCCAGCGCCTTGTGCTTGATGCGCCCGACGGCGGCCTCGACCGCATCGATGGGGACCGGGCGCTTCTCCAGTGCCCGCAGCAACCCGCCGCGCAGTTTTTCGTCCGAGAACACGTCGCGGCTGTTGTTGCTCTTGACGACGCGCGGCAGCGTGAGCTCGGCGGACTCGTAGGTCGTGAAGCGCTCCTCACAGCCGAGGCACTCGCGGCGGCGGCGCACCTGCTCCCCGTCGCTGGCCAGCCGCGAGTCAATGACCTTGCTGTCGAGGGCACCGCAGAAGGGACAACGCATGGGCTGAACCGGAGGCCGAGTGGAGCGCGTTGCATTATACGAGACAGGCACCTATGCTGCAGCGCTTTTACAAGATATGGGGTCCGAGCGCTTGGCGCGCTACAAGCTGTTGAGTTTCGCCTGCTTCGCCGGCTTGCTCGCGGCGGGCGGGGCCGATGCCCGCGAGCACCGGGGTGATCCGCGACACAGCTGGTTCGCGGCCGGCAGCCTGATCCTCGGCACCCGCACGCTGGACCTCGACTACGACGACAGCGCCGCCGGCATCGACCTCGACACCGAGTTCATCGGCGTGGTGCTGGAAGACCGCCTCGACGAGCACCTGCGGGGTGGTGTCACGCTGGCACGAGTGTTCCTCAGCCAGAGCGGGCGCACCGCCACCCGGGGCATGAGTCCCGGCGGTGCGGTGCTGGGGCTGCACATGAGCTGGCGCCCGCCGCTCGGCAAACACCTGGGACTACTCGCCGAAAGCGCCTATTCCTACAATGACGCCGGCGGTTCCACCGATGCGCAGAACACCGACATCAGCTGGCACTCGCTCGCTGTTAGGGGCGGGGTCTCGGTGCGCGCCGGTCGCTTCACGCTGAGCGGCGGCGGCGTCTATCGTAGTGTCGACGGGCGCGAGCGCACGTTCGGCGACGTCGACGAGACCACCTCGTTCGCCATGCAGAGCAGGGGCGGCACGTTCCTCGATCTCGAGGTGAACACCGATCCGGGCGGCTACGTCGGCCTGCGGCTCGAGGCCGGCGCCGCCGAGCAGGTCCTGTTTTTCTTTCAACGCAATTTCTAGGCAGACCCATCCATGGCCCAGTACGTCTTTACCATGCTGGGGGTCGGCAAGACGGTCCCCCCCAAACGCGAGATCCTGAAGAACATCTCGCTCAGCTTTTTTCCGGGCGCCAAGATCGGTGTGCTCGGCTACAACGGCGCCGGCAAGTCCACGCTGCTGCGCATCATGGCCGGCAAGGATCCCGAGCACACCGGCGAGGCGCGCCCGCAACCGGGTATCCGCGTCGGCTACCTGCCGCAGGAACCGGCGTTGGACCCGGCCCGCGACGTGCGCGGCAATGTCGAGCAGGGCGTGGCGCAGATGAAACAGCTGCTGACCCGCTTCGACGAGGTGAGCGCACGTTTCGCCGAGCCGCTGGACGACGAGGAGATGACGGCACTGCTCGACGAGCAGGCGAAGCTGCAGGACGCGATCGAGGCCGGCAACGGCTGGGAGCTCGAGCGCACGCTCGAAGTGGCGGCCGAAGCGTTGCGCCTGCCGCCCTGGGACGCCGACGTCGAACGACTGTCCGGCGGCGAGCGCCGCCGCGTCGCGCTGTGCCAGCTGCTGCTGTCGTCGCCGGACATGCTGGTGCTCGACGAACCCACCAACCACCTCGACGCCGAATCGGTGGCGTGGCTGGAACGCTACCTGCACGAGTACCCGGGCACCGTGATCGCGGTGACGCACGACCGCTACTTTCTCGACAACGTCGCGGGCTGGATCCTGGAACTCGACCGCGGTCACGGCATCCCCTGGCAGGGCAACTACTCCTCGTGGCTGGAGCAGAAAGCGCAACGCCTGGCGGTCGAGGAGAAGCAGGAGGCGGCACGGCGCAAAACCATGGAGCGCGAGCTCGAGTGGGCGCGCGCCAACCCCAAGGGCCGCCACGCCAAGAGCAAGGCGCGCCTGCGCCAGCTCGAGGAGCTCGCCTCCCAGGACTACCAGAAACGCAGCGAGACCAACGAGCTGTACATCCCGCCCGGCCCGCGGCTCGGCGACCTGGTGGTCGAGATCGAAGGCCTGCACAAGCGCTTCGAGGATCGCGAGCTCTACGGCGGGCTCGACCTGCGTATCGCGCCGGGGGCACTGGTCGGCGTGATCGGCGGCAACGGCACGGGCAAGACGACCCTGCTGCGATTGATCACCGGGCAGGAGCGACCCGACGCCGGCAGCATCCGCGTCGGCGAGAGCGTCCAGACCGCCTACGTCGACCAGTCGCGCGAATCGCTGGACGCTGCGCACAGCGTCTGGGAGGAGATCTCCGGCGGCAGCGATTTCATCACCGTCGGCAAGTACGAGATTCCCTCGCGCGCCTATGTCGGGCGGTTCAACTTCAAGGGCGCCGACCAGCAGAAGCCGGTCGGCCAGCTGTCGGGCGGCGAGCGCAACCGGGTGCACCTGGCCAAGGTGCTGCGCAGCGGCGGTAACCTGCTGCTGCTCGACGAGCCGACCAACGATCTCGACGTCGAGACCTTGCGCGCGCTCGAGGAGGCCTTGCTCGATTTCCCCGGCTGCGCGGTGATCGTTTCGCACGACCGGTGGTTCCTCGACCGGATCGCGACCCACATCCTGGCCTTCGAGGACGACGGCGAGATCACCTTCTTCGACGGCAACTACAGCGACTACGTCGCCGACCTGCACCGGCGCAAGGGCGCGGACGCCGACCAGCCGCACCGCACGAAATACCGCCGCTTGCACGCCTGATCCGCGCTCGCGGCGGCGGGCGTCAAGACCAAGGTGCCGCGCCGGCGCCCGGTCGGGAAGGGGTTGCCCACGCCGCCGCCGGACTGCGTTGACAAGCGGCACGATTGCGAGTAATCCTGCCGCGCGCATACCGCGCAAAGCTGTTCGGGTCCATCGTCGTGTCTGTGCTCGTTCGGCCGTGGCGGACCCGTTCCGCCCTACCCTGCGACCGTTGCAGCGCCCGGGTTCCGCAACCCGGGCCTGGCGGCGCGGGCGAACGCTTCACACCTTCTTCGGACCCTTCCCGGCCGTGGCCTGCACGTCACCTGCTACGGTGGCGCCCTTACCCTGAGCCGGGCTGCACGCCCGGGCCGGACGCGCGCCGGGCACCAACCAAGAACCTCGATCACAAGAAGGAGAAACCACCATGTCCCTACGAACGGTCTACGGCCTGTTGCTGCCGCTGGCGTTGTTCGCCTGCGGCGGCGGCGGCGGCGGCGGCGACCCGGACGAGAAACAGGGCGTATTCATCGACTCAGCCGTGGCGGGCGCGCAGTACTCGACGCCGACCCGCTCCGGGTTGACCGACACCAACGGTACCTTCGTCTACCTCGACGGCGAACGCGTCAGCTTCCACGTCGGCGACATCCTGCTCGGCAGTGCGCCCGGCAGCGCGCGCGTGACACCGATCGACTTCGTGCCGGGCGCCGGCGACGAAACCCATCCCACCGTGACCAACATCCTGCGCTTCGTCCAGACGCTCGACGAGGACGGCGACCCGAGCAACGGCATCGTCATCACGCCGGCCCTGTTTTCGCTGGCGCGCGGCGCCAGTGTCGACTTCGCGCAGTCGGCGATGGACTTCGAGAACGACGGCAACGTACAGACCCTCGTCGCGACCCTCACCGCTGCACTGGGCTCGGCACGCATGCTGATCGACGCCGCCAGCGCGCAGCAACACCTGCGCGAGAGCATCGGCACCGGCGGGCCGGGACCCGGGCCGGGGCCGGGGCCGGGCACCGGGAACTTCGGCCGCGTCGATTTCAGCGGCCCCGACGCGGGCGCGCTCGGGACGCCGTTCGTCCCGGCGTTCGGAGTGCCGGGCGGTGGCATGCCGGTCAGCAACGCCGTGTGGACCAGCGGGACACCCAGTGTGGCCACCAGCATCAGCGTGTTGTTCGGCACCGCGCGTTCCGTCACACTGATCCACGCGACGCCCGGCGCCAGCTACTCCTACGTCGTCACCTGTTTCCTCACCCCCGAGGACTGCACCGGCCTGTCGGTGGACATCGCCGCCCGGACCGTGACCTTCGAAGCCCTGCAACTGCCCGTCTCGGCGGTCTCCGGCAACAGCGGGAGCGCGCCGATCGTGGTCAACGGCGTGCTCAACTGGCCATAGCCACGCAAGGCGTGTCCGTATTACAGCTCGCCGATGAGGAACGCCCCAGGCGTGGCGCACGCCGCCACGCCCGGGGCACGGGGCCGGCGCTGCCTGGGCCGGTTCAGGGCAAGGCGTCTACCGCCACGCGCACGCCGTCCAGGTAAGCGCGCACCGCTCGGGCGAGCACCTGCGAATAGACGCGGGTGCCCTGCTGATCCAGGTGCACGGTATCGGCCCACATCGACGCCAGCACGCGGGGCGAGTCGAGGTTCACCAGGCGCGCGCCCGGCGGCAGGGCGCCGTTGAGCGTGGCCAGCAGATCCGGCGGCAGCACCGCGCGTCGGGTGTTGCTGCTCGGTTCGATCACGAACAGCACGCCGCTGCCGCGGGCGGTCGCCATCGTGGCCAGCTGGCGCAGGTGCGCAAGCGCCTGCGGGTGCGGGTCGCGAGCGGGCACGGCGGCGATCTCGCGTGCCCGTGCCGGGCCCCGGCCGATGAGGTCGAACGCCTGCCCGTCGCCGTTACGGTAAGTGACCACCAGGTGCTCACGGCTGCCGCGAACGTAGTTCACGGCGCGTGGTTCCTGCGCGAGGTCGTAGCCGTAGATCTCTTTCAGCCAGGCCCGCTCGCGCACCTCGTCGCGCAGTTGCCGTTGCGCCGTGAAGGGCCGGAACCGGTTCATGGGCAGCGCCTGCACGATCCGGCGCAGGCCACCGCTCAGGACGCACCGGTAGCGGCCGTTGACGACGTAGAAGCGCGCCTCGGCAACACTGTTCGGCAGCCCCGAGCAGGCGACCTCCTCGAACAGGCTCTGGTAGGGAATGGCGATCGTCACCAGCCGTGGTCGCAGGACCAGCGCACGCGCCACCATGTAGGGATAGTCTTCCCACTCCCGCCCCGGCAACCCGTAGTTGAACACGCCCGTGCCGAGCGCCTCGGCCACCAGGGTCGAATCGATCTGGTTCTGGGTGCGCGAAGAGCCAACGAACACCACGTCGACACGCTCGCCGCGGCGCACCCGCTCGTACGCCAGCAGGCTCTTTGCGAGCGGTTCCTCCACCCAGACCCGGGCCGTGCGCGCATCCTCGTATACCAGCCAGTTGAACACCGCGCCGAACGCCACGCACACCGCGAGCGGCCCCAGCACGGCGAGCAATGCTACGTGGCGCACGGCCTCGCCGCGGCAATCGTTGGCACTAGAAATTGAAATACAGGAACTCCACCCGTTCGTTGGTGAACAGGAACACGAGCGCGAACCCCATGACCAGCGCGTGCCCGCCGAGCCAGTTCCAGCGCGGTCGAAAAGACCGGCGCCACGGTCCGCCCTCGACGTAGCCCGACAGCCGCATGGAATTGGGCGCGAAGAACGCGATCGCCGCGAACAGGACCAGGAACTGGAGTCGCTGGAAGTCGTTCATCACCCCGTCGCGGGTGATCGCGACCAGGTCGCTGGCGTAGGCCCACAAAGGCGTCGCCTCGGCCAGGAACCCGGGCGCGAGCACCGCGCCGTTCAAACCGAGCATGCCTTGCAGGACGCGCAGCGCGGCGGGCAGGGACTCGGCGCGAAAGAACACCCAGGCGAAGACCACGAACAGGAACGTCAACAGCCACGCCGCGGCTGCCGGCAGGCGCAAACCGAGCCGCCGCCACAGCCGGTGCACGACCACGGCCACGCCGTGCAGCGCGCCCCACAGCACGAACGTCCATCCCGCGCCGTGCCACAGGCCGCCGATCACGAAGGTGAGCAGCAGGTTCGCATACAGGCGCGGTTCGCCCGCGCGGTTCCCGCCGAGCGGGATGTAGACGTACTCCTTCAGCCAGCGCGACAAGGTCATGTGCCAGCGCCGCCAGAAATCCTGGATGTCGAGCGCGCGGTAGGGCGAGTCGAAATTGACCGGCAGGCGGAAGTTGAACATCAGCGCCGCGCCGATCGCCATGTCGGCGTAGCCGGAGAAGTCGTAATAGAGCTGAAAGGTGTAGCTGAGTGCCGCCGCCCAGGCGGGGAACAGCGTGAGCTCGCCGCTGCCGTCGAAGCCCGCATCGGCCCAGCCGGCGAAGGTGTCGGCGACGACCAGCTTCTTGAACAGGCCCAGGCCGAAGATGAACAGCCCGCACGCGACGTTGCCCGCGACGAACCGGCGCCGGGCAGGGTCGAGGTACTGCGGCATCATCTCGCGGTGGTGCACGATCGGCCCCGCGATCAGCTGCGGGAAGAACGAGACGAACAGCACGTAGTCGAGGAACGCGTAGTGCCGGGCGGGCTCGCGATAGCAGTCGCACAGATAGGCGATCTGTTGGAACGTGAAGAAGCTGATCGCGAGCGGCAGCACCAGTTCGACGCCCCAGACCGGCACGCCCAGCAGCCAGTTGACGTTGTCGACCACGAACCCGGTGTACTTGAAAACGCCGAGCAGGCCGACGTCGAACACGATGCCGGCGATCAGGGCCGTCCTCGCACCCGGCGTGCCCGCCAGGCGCAGGATGCGCCCCGCGAGCAGGTAGTTGACCGCGATGGAGAGCAGGATCAGGGCGAGGTACTCGACCTTCCACCAGGCGTAGAAGAACAGCGACGCCGCCGCCAGCCAGGCCCGCGAGTACACCGCGTCCGCGCGGCCGGCCAGCACGAAATACACCGCCAGGCTGGCGGGCAGAAAGAAGAACACGTACTCGATGGAGTTGAACAGCACGGCGGCTCACCGCAGGCGGCGTTGGCTCGGTACCCATAGCGGCACGCGGTGCGGATCCTTGCGCGACCGGCCGGGCAGGGACGCAGCCTACCACGCACGGCTCGGCGGGCGCCGCCCGCGCGGGAGATCAGCCCGCCGTCGAGTGGCTGGGCTGCTCGGCCAGCTCGGCTTCGCCGAGGGTGAACGAAAAGGTCGCGCCCTGCCCGAGCGCGCCCTCGGCCCAGACCTTGCCGCCGTGACGGCGCACGATGCGGGCCACCGTCGCCAGCCCGATGCCGGTGCCGGCGTACTCGGTGTCGTGGTGCAGGCGCTGGAACTCGCCGAACAGCTTGTGCACGTAGCGCATGTCGAACCCGACCCCGTTGTCGCGCACGAAATAGACCCGCACGCCCTTGCTGTCGACCTGCGAGCCGAACTCGATGCGGGCCCGGGCGCGCTCGGCGGTGTACTTCCACGCGTTGTCCAGCAGGTTCTCGACGACGACCCGCAGCAACCGCTGATCGCCGAAACAGTGCAGGCTCGGCTCGATCGCGAACTCCACCTCGCGCGTTGCGTCCCGCTCGCGCAGGGTCTCGACGACCTGCTCGCACAGGCCGCTGAGATCGACGTTGTCCAGGCGCATGGTGCGCCGTGTGAGCCGCGAGAGCTCGAGCAGACCGTCGATCAACTGGCCCATGCGCTGGCTCGCCGCACGCACCCGGCCCAGGTAGCTGTGGGCACGCTCGTCCAGCACCTCGCCGTAGTCCTCCATGAGCACGTGGCTGAAGCCGTCGATGGCGCGCAGCGGGGAGCGCAGGTCGTGCGAGACCGAGTAGCTGAACGAGTGCAGCTCGCGATTCGCCGCCTCGAGCGCCGCGGTGCGCGTGTCGACCAGTTCCTCGAGGTGGTAGCGGTAACTGTTCAGCTCGTCCTCGCGCCGCTTGGCCTCGGTGATATCACTGCCGGTTCCGCGGTAGCCGCGGAACACGCCCTCGGCGTCGAACACGGGGCGGCCGTTGACCGTGAGGTAGGTGCGCATGCCGTCGGCCTGCAGCTGGGACTGGATGAAATGGCGAAACGGACGGCGGGCCTCGAGGTCGGCGAGATGCGAGCGCCAGGCGGCGGGATCGACACCCTTGCCGTCGGCGTCGCTCAGGCGGCTCCCGAGCAGCCGTGCGGCGGGAATGCCCGTGACCTCCGAGAAGCGCTCTGAGAGGTAGGTGAAGCGCAACTCCTCGTCCATCTCCCAGTACCAGTCCGAGGCCGAGGCGGCGAAATCCTGGAACCGTTTCTCGCTGCGCCGCAACTCCTCGTCGATCTTCATCCGTTCGGTGATGTCGCGGATCACCGCGCAGATCACCTCGCGGCCCTTCAACGTGAACGCCGACATCGAGATATCGACCGGGAACACGGTGCCGTCGCGCCGCCGGTGCTTGCGTTGCGAAACCGTGCCGAAACGCGTGTCGCGCACCTCGCGCACGAACGCGCGGCTCTTGTCCTGCTCGGCCGAGAGGTCGAGCGGGCGCAACGTCAGCAGCTGCGAGAGCGAGTAGTCGTACAGCCGGGCCGCGGCGTCGTTGGCATCGATGATGGTGGGTTGGTCGGCGTCGAACAGGAGGATCGCGTCGCTCTCGGTGGCGAACACCTGGCGGTATTTCTCCTCGCTCTCGCGCAGGCTGCGCTCGGCACGCCGGCGCCGGATCACGGCGAGGCTCAGCGCCAGGCTGAAAGCGAGCAGCACCGCCAGCACCGCGGCCGTGGCGAGCACCGGCCCGCGGTACTGCTCGAACAACCCGAGCGGGCGATTGATGATCACGCTGTCGGCGGGCGCGCGCGCCGGGTCCAGCCCGAAACGCTGCATTGCCTCGAAGTCGAAGGTGAAGTGGGTCGGGCGCTCCACCAGCACGTCGATGTCGTGCAGCGGGCGCCCGCGTGCCAGGTCCAGGGCCATCTTCGCCGCCTGCCTGGCCTGCGCCGCGCCGCTCACCAGCAGGCCCCCCACCACCCCGTGGCCGAGCAGGTAGTCCCACACCGCGTACATGGGCGCGGGCGTCGAGCGTGCGATGCGCTCGACGAACCAGTCGAGCGGCAGCGGCGGCTCGCCCGGCGCGATGGCCGGCGCCGCCAGCGGCACCACCACCGCGGTCGGCGACAGCGACGTCAGCGCGCGGCGCACCTCGCTCAGGTACTCGTCGCTGATGAAGGTCATGGTGATCTCGGGCCGATAGTCGGGCACCAGGTGCTCGACCAGTTCGCGCTTGAGCAGCCCGCCGGTGATGAAGACGATCTCGTTGCTTCGCGGATTGAGCGCGAACGCCGCGTCAAGCGTGTCGCGAAACCCGCCGGACTCCATCACCCCCGTGACGCCCGGCAGTGCGCGCAGCGCCGAAAGCTGCTTGCCGGTGACGCCCGAGAAGACGATGGGAACGCCGGGAAACAGGCGTTCGCGATGCGCGAGCGCGAACTCGAACGCGTGGTTGCCGGTGGCGAGCACCGCGTCGAACGAGAAGTCGCCGTACTTGAGGGCCAGGCGATCTGCGTTCACGCGGTCGTGGCGCAGGCCGCGGAAGCGGTAACGGTCGAGGTATTCAACCCAGTATTGTGGCGGCAGTTCCTCGGCGAAGAATGCCTGCTGGATACCGCGCATCGCGGCATCGGTGACGACAAAGCCGTGGTGGGCGCTGTGCAGCACCAGGATGCGACCCAGCGCGTGGGCGGGCACGGGCGCCAGCAACGCGACACCCAGCAACGCCGGCCACAGGACACGGCGCAGAGCGCAATTCAAACCTTCGAGTCGCATGCGATCAGCGCGATCTTCTTCTCGCCGCCGGGTCTGCGCCCGCCCCCGAGCGCAGTGGCTCACGGCGCGTGCGGCGCCGCTCCAACCCGGTGATGGCCGGATGACGGTTGTCGACTATGCAAGATTCGGGCAATTCGTGCCCGGCACACGGCGCCGGTGTCGCCCGTTGCCCGCAGGCAAGGCTAGCAGCCCGGGCGCGGCCCGAACAGGGCCGAGGGCCCGATGACGTGCAATCTCAGGAAAATCCTCGCGCGCCGCTGCCGCGACCCGGCCTCAGCCGCTGCGGTAGGCCGCGATACCCGGGTTGTCGCCCACGTCGATGATCCCCGGCGTGTTGAAATGGCCGATACGCGCGGTCTTGCGCTCTCGCAGGTAGTCGGCCACCACGTCCCACACCGGCGGCCCCGGCGACACCGAACCGACCGTCGCCCAGCCGGCGACCTTGTAGTTCTTGGCCGCGCTCAGGGCCTCGCCGTTGTTCAGCCGCGCGTTGCGGATGCGACTGCCGATCTCCGCCCCGGGGGCAATGTCGTAGTCGAGGCCGCCGACGCGGACCATGTCGCCGCCCTGCTGGTAGTAGGGGTCGGGATTGAACAGGTTGTCGGCGACGTCCTCGAGGATCGCCAGCAGCTGCTGCCCGCTCATCTCGCGCACGTAGGTCTCGGGGTAGGTCATGCCGGTCTGATCCAGCACGTGCTCCATGGTGATGGTCTGCCCCGGCAGCACGGTGGTGCCCCAGCGAAACCCCGGCGACAAGGCGATCTGGGCGTCCAGCACCTCGGTCAGCGCGTCGCAGATCACCTGGTCGAAGGTGCCGTTGAAGTTGCCGCGCCGGTACAGCAACACGTCGGCGACGGCCAGCGGCTCGGCAAGCTTTTCCAGGTAGGGTGCGCGCACCTGCTCGATGTAACGCTGCATCTCGGGATCGGCCGGCAGGTAGTTGGCGAACACCGGCAACAGGCGATAGCGGTAGTCGCGCAGCTTGCCGCCGCGCACGTCGAGGTCCATGACGCCGAGGAACTTGCCGTTCGAGCCGGCGTTGGTGACGAGCGTGCGCCCGCCGGGATTGTCGACCACGGTGGGATGCGGCACGCCGTCGTGGGTGTGGCCACCGAAGATCGCATCGATGCCGCTGACCCGCGAGGCGAGCTTCAGGTCGACGTCCATGCCGTTGTGCGACAGCAGCACCACGATGTCGGGTTGCTCGCTGTCGCGAATTTCCTCCACCAGTTCCTGCAGGGGATCGTCGCGGATGCCGAACGTCCAGTTGGGGATGAAACGCTGCGGGTTGGCGATGGGGGTGTAAGGGAACGCCTGCCCGATCACCGCCACCCGCGCACTGCCGAGTTCGCGCACGGTGTAGGGCTGGAAGGCGTGGCCGGTGTCTTCGTCGTAGGCGGGAAACCCGTCGAACAGCGCGTCTTCTTTCACGCGCACGTTCTGCGCCACGAACTCCCCCGCGAAGCGCTCGATGTTGGCCAGCACCTCGGTGTCCTGGTAGGTGTATTCCCAGTGCCCGGTCATCACGTCGACGCCGAGTAGGTTGCAGGCATCGACCATGTCGCGCCCGCGTGTCCAGTAGGCGGTGCCCGAACCCTGCCAGGTATCGCCGCCGTCGAGCAGCAGCGTATTGCCCTCGCCGCGTTCGGCGCGCAGGCGCTTCACCAGCGTGGCGAGGTGCGCGAAACCGCCGACCTTGCCGAAGCGCTCGGCCGCGGCGGCGAAGTCGAGGTAGGTGAAGGCATGAGCCTCGGGCGAGCCCGGCTGCAGCCCGAAGTGCTGCAGCAGGCGTTCGCCGACCAGGTGCGGTGGCTGGCCGTGGGCGTCGGCGAGCCCCAGGTTGACGTTCGGCTCGCGAAAATAGACGGGCAGCAGCTGCGCGTGGCAATCGGTGAAGTGCAGCAACGAGACGTTGCCGAAGCGCGGCAGGTCGTAGAGCCGGGCCGGGTCCTGAGCGAGCGCGGCGCGCGGCAACAACCCTGCCGCGCCTGCCAGGCTCATGATGCGAATGAACTCCCGCCGGGAAATGGCCATGCCGCCCTCCTCGCTGCGCTCGAACGGCGTCAGCCGTCTCTCGTTGTGCGCGCCCGCCGCGCGGCGGGCAGTCTCGAACCGCCGAATGACGAATTATTGGCGCAAGAGCAGGGCCACACGATACCCAAAAAGCAATAAGAACGCGCCCAGGTAGATCGCGGGTTCGGCGTAGTCGGCCTTGACCAGCCAGGCAAAGTGGAGCATCGCGAGCACGGCGATCAGGTAGACGGCACGGTGCAGGGTCTGCCAGTTACGGCGCAGGCGGCGCACCGAGTAGTCATTGGACGTGACGGCCAGCACCAGCAGCAGGCACAACCCCAGGAAGCCGACGGTGACGTACGGGCGTTTGAGGATGTCGGCGCCGATGGCCGCCAGCGAGAAGTCGTGGTCGAACCAGACGAAGGTCAGGAAGTGCAGGCAGGCGTAGAAGAAGGTGTACAGCCCGAGCATGCGCCGGATGCGCAGCGGCCAGCGCCAGCCACCGAGGCGACGCAGCGGCGTCATCGCCAGCGTCAGCACCAGGAAGCGTAACGCCCACTCGCCCGACCAGCGGGTGATGGTCTCGACCGGGTTGGCGCCGAGACCCTCGCGCAGCGCCTCGAACACCAGCAGGGCAAGCGGCAACAGGCAGGCGACGAACACCGCCGGCTTGAGCCAGGGCCGCTCGGTCGCGCCGCGCCCGAGCGCGGTGGATGAGACCGCCACCGCCGCGCTCAGAAGAACTTGCGCAGGTCCATGTCGGCGTAGAGGTGCGCGACCTGCTCGCCGTAGCCGTTGAACGGCAGGGTGTCGATGCGCTTGGCGAACAGCGAATCGAGCAGGCTGCGCTCGCCGGAGATACGCCGCTCCTTGGCCTGGCTCCAGCGCGGGTGCGAGACCGCCGGGTTGACGTTGGAGTAGAAGCCGTATTCGCGCGGCGCGGCATCGTTCCAGCTGGTGCGGGGCTGGGACTCGCGGAAGTTCATGCGCACGATCGACTTGATGCTCTTGAAGCCGTATTTCCACGGCAGCACCAGACGCAGCGGGGCGCCGTTCTGGTTGGGCAGCACCTCGCCGTACATGCCCACGGTCAGCAGCGCCAGCGGGTGCATCGCCTCGTCCATGCGCAGCCCCTCGCGGTAGGGCCAGTCGAGTACCGGGCGGCGCTGCCCCGGCATCTGCTCGGGGTCGAGCAGGGTCTCGAACTCCACGTACTTGGCGCTGGCGCGCGGCTCGAAGCGCTTGATCAGGTCGCCGAGCGGGAAGCCCACCCAGGGAATCACCATCGACCAGGCCTCCACGCAGCGAAAGCGGTAGATGCGTTCCTCTAGGGCCATGCCCTTGAGCAGGTCGTCGACGTCGTACCTGCCGGGCTTGTCGACCTGCCCTTCCACCGCCACGGTCCACGGGCGGGTCTTCAGGGTGTGGGCGTTTTCCACCGGGTCGCCCTTGTCGGTGCCGAACTCGTAGAAATTGTTGTAGCTGGTGGCGTCCTTGTAGACCGTCAGTTCCTCGTCGGTGACGAAGTCCGGGTTGCGTGTGACGCCGGGCAAAGGCTCGCCTCGTGCCTGTGCCGCGGCCACACCACCACCGATGCCGCCCGCCGCGACGATGCCGCCGAGCTTCAGGACCTGGCGGCGATTGAGGTAGAGCTCGCGCCCGGTGACGTCGGATTCTTTCAGGTCGCCGCGCTTGCGAACGATGTGTGCCATGTGACTGTTACCTTGCTCTGTTGCCCGCGGCAACCGCGGGCGGATTTGGGTCCCGGCTCCCGTAGACCGGTTGCCGGCGCCAGGGTTCAATGTCCTCGCCCGCCTAGGCCACCCAGGCCCTGGCGTTGCGAAACAACTGCATCCAGGGCGTCTCCTCCCCCCAGTCGGCCGGGCGCCAGGACAACTGAACGCCGCGAAACACCCGCTCGGGGTGCGGCATCATGATCGTCACCCGCCCGTCGCGGCTGGTGAGGCCCGTCACGCCCCCCGGGGAGCCGTTGGGGTTGGCGGGGTAGGTCTGCGCCGGCGCGCCGGCGCCGTCCACGAAACGCAGGCAGACCCCGGTCTCGCGGGGCGGGCCTGCGAAGGTCGCCCGACCCTCGCCGTGGGCCACCGCGACGGGCAACCGGCTGCCTGCCATGCCGCGCAGCAGCACCGACGGCGAATCCTCGATCCCGACCAGGCTCAGGCGCGCCTCGAACTGCTCCGAGGCGTTGCGCCGAAAGACCGGCCAGTCCTCGGCCCCGGGGATGATGCCGGCCAGGCCGGCAAGCATCTGGCAGCCGTTGCACACCCCCAGCGCAAAGGTCTCAGGGTGCTCGAAAAAGGTCGCGAAAGTATCACGCACGCGCGCGTTGAAGAGGATCGAGCGTGCCCAGCCGCCGCCCGCCCCCAGCACGTCGCCGTAAGAAAAGCCGCCACAGGCCGCCAGCCCGCGGAAGTCCCCCAGGTCCAGACGCCCGCCGGCGATGTCCGACATGTGCACGTCGACCGCGGTGAAGCCGGCGCGGTCGAAGGCGGCGGCCATCTCGAGGTGTCCGTTGACGCCCTGCTCGCGCAGGATGGCAACGCGCGGGCGCGCGCCCCGCTGCACGAACGGCGCCGGGGGCTCGAGGCGCACCTGCGGGAGCAGACCCGGGGCGTCGTCGTCGGCAATGGCCGCGAACTCCTGCTCCGCGCACTCGGGGTTGTCGCGCAGCGCCTGCAGCCGGAAGCTGGTCTGCGCCCAGGCCGACTGCAGTGCGGCCCGCGTTTCCTCCAGCAGCAGCGCCTCGCCCTGGCGTACGGCGATCTTCTGGTCGGCGCGCGGGCGGGCCACCGTATGCACCAGCGTGCCAAGCCCGTGCTCGTCGAGAACGGCGCGTACTTCGTCGTGGGCCGCCGCCGACACCTGCAGCACCGCCCCGAGTTCCTCGTTGAACAGCCAGGCCAGCGCATCCCGCTCCCCGGGCACCGCGACATCGAGCCCGCAGCGCCCCGCGAAAGCCATTTCCAGCAGGGTCGTCGCCAGGCCACCGTCGGAACGGTCGTGGTAGGCGAGCACGAGGCGGCGTCGACGCAATTGGTCGCAGGCCGCACAGAACGCCCGCAGGCGTTGCGGCTCGTCGAGGTCGGGCGGATGCTCGCCGAGTTGTCCGTAGGACTGGGCGAGCGCCGAGGCGCCGAGCCGCGCCGCCCCGCCACCCAGGTCCACCAGCAACAGCGGCGAGTCGGGGTCGCGCGCGAGCTGCGGCGTCCAGGACCGGCGCACGTCGGCCACCGGGGCGAATGCGGTCACGATCAGCGACAGCGGTGCCGCCATCTCGCGCCGCCGCCCGTCCTCTTCCCACACCGTCTTCATCGACAGCGAGTCCTTGCCGACCGGGATGGCGATACCGAGCTCGGGGCACAACTCGGCCCCGACCGCACGCACCGTGCGGTAGAGGGCGGCGTCCTCGCCCGGGTGACCGCAGGCCGCCATCCAGTTGGCCGAGAGCTTTACCTGGCCGAGGTCCGCGATGTCCGCCGACAGCAGGTTGGTGAGCGCCTCGCCCACCGCCATGCGCCCGGATGCCGGCGCATCGAGCAACGCCGCCGGGGTGCGCTCGCCCATGGCCATCGCTTCCCCCGCGTGGCCGCGGTAGTCGTTCACCGTGACCGCGGCGTCCGCGACCGGGACCTGCCAGGGGCCGACCATCTGGTCGCGGCACACCTGCCCGCCGACGGTGCGATCGCCGATGGTGATCAGGAACGCCTTGCTGGCGACGGCCGGCATGCGCAACACGCGCTGCAGCGCCTCGCTCACGGTGACGCCGTCGAGCACCAGGGGTGCGACCGGGGCCGGGCGCGAGCGGGCGTCGCGTTCCGTGAGCGGCGGCTTGCCCAGCAGCAGGTCGAGCGGAAGGTCCACGGGCGCGTTGTCGAAATGGCCGTCGGCGACGGTGAGGCGGGTTTCCTCCGTGGCCTCGCCGAGGACCGCCACGGGGCAGCGTTCGCGCCGGCACAGGGCGAGGAACGCCTCCAGGCTGTCGGGCTGCACCGCCAGCACGTAGCGTTCCTGGGCCTCGTTGCACCAGATCTCCAGCGGCGACATGCCCGGTTCGGCACTGGGGATGGCACGCAGGTCGAGCCGCGCACCGCGCCCGGCGTCGTTGACCAGCTCGGGCAGCGCGTTGGACAGGCCGCCGGCGCCGACGTCGTGGATGGAGACGATGGGGTTGGCCTCGCCGAGCGCCGTGCACCGCTCGATGACCTCCTGGCAACGCCGCTGCATCTCCGCGTTGTCGCGTTGCACCGAGGCGTAGTCCAGCTGCTCGCTGCTGGCCCCGCTCGCCATCGAGGAAGCGGCCCCGCCGCCGAGCCCGATCAGCATCGCCGGCCCGCCCAGCACGATGAGCTTCGCCCCCGGGGCGATGGCCTGCTTGTCGACGTGCCCGGGCCGCAGGTTGCCGAGCCCGCCGGCGATCATGATCGGCTTGTGGTACCCGCGCAGGCTGCCCGCGTCGCCGCCCGGCGCGGGCACTTCCAGGGTGCGGAAATAGCCGGCGAGGTTGGGGCGCCCGAACTCGTTGTTGAAGGCGGCCGCGCCGATCGGCCCTTCGAGCATGATGTCCAGCGCCGAGGCGATCCGCCCCGGCTTGCCGTGGTCGCGCTCCCACGGCTGCTCGAACCCGGGAATGCGCAGGTCGGAGACGGAGAAGCCGCACAGCCCGGCTTTCGGCCGCCCGCCGCGCCCGGTCGCGCCCTCGTCGCGGATCTCGCCACCGGCGCCGGTCGAGGCCCCCGGGAACGGCGAGATGGCCGTCGGGTGGTTGTGCGTCTCGACCTTGATCTGCAGCGGCGCGGCCTCCTCGTGCGCCGCGTAGATACCCTGGGCCCCGGCAAAGAAGCGCTGCGCGGTGTGCCCGGCCAGAACGGCCGCGTTGTCGTGGTAGGCCGACAGCACGCCCTGCGGGCTCGCACGATAAGAGGCGCGGATCATGTCGAACAGGGTGTGCGCCTGCGCTTCCCCGTCGAGCGTCCAGCGGGCGTTGAAGATCTTGTGGCGACAGTGCTCGGAGTTGGCCTGGGCGAACATCATCAGCTCGACGTCGGTGGGATCGCGCCCGAGCGCTCGATAGCCCGCGGCGAGGTAGTCGATCTCGTCGTCCGACAGCGCCAGCCCCAGCGAGATGTTCGCCTCCTGCAGGGCGGCGCGCGGCTCCGCGCCCAACACGACGGTCGCGACGGGCGCGGGCTCGGCATGCGCGAACAACGCCTGCGTGCGCTCGATATCGGTCACCACCGCCTGGGTCATCCGGTCGTGCAGCAGCGGTGTGACGCGCTCGACCTGGGCCGGCGCCAGCGTGGGGGCCAGCGCGTACTCGATCACCCGCTCGACACGTTCCACCGCGTCGAGACCGCAGTTGTGCAGGATGTCGGTGGCCTTGGACGACCAGGGCGAAAGGGTGCCGGGGCGCGGGGTCACGAAGACCCGGCTCCCCGCCGGCAGCGCCGGGCCGGGCTCGCCGTAGTCGAGGAGGATCGCGAGGGTCGAGCGCTCGTGCTCCGTCAGCGCCCGCAACGTCGCGGCGACGTGCACGTAGCGCGCCGCCACGAGGTCCAGCTCCGGCACCACCGCTCGCAGGCGCTCGCGCAAGCGCTCGATGCGAAACGCCGAGGCGGCGACGCCCCCGTTGAATACCAGCATCGCCAGGTTTCGCCCTCGAATGAGCCGCCGGGACAGGCGCGGTTGCCCGCGAAGCGGCAATGATAGAGCAAGCGCCCCGGGTCCTCTACCGGCGCATCCGCGCCCGACGCCTCACGCCGGGCACTTGAAACGCGCGCGCAGGCCCCGACAATGACCGCTACGCGGCGCGTTTGGGTTATACTTCGCGCCGACTTCCTGGGGGCGACCTGGCTTCGACGCGGGTAGCAAAACCCAAGGTGCATGCCGAGGGGCAGGTGACCTCGTAAATCCAGCTGCAAACCTTATAGTTGCCAACGACGACAACTACGCACTCGCCGCTTAATACCCGGTAGGGTGCCGTTCGGACCAGGGCCGTGCCTGTGCGCTTGGCTTCCGGGCGTCATCTCTCACAGGATCGCGATAACGCCCTCCCGGGGCGAAGTCGTTAAAACCAAGCCGGGATCGCCGTTCGTCTTCCCTGCCCATCGGGTAGCGGACGGCTAAAACAATCGATGGGATAAGCATGTAGAGCCGAGGGCGGAGTGCTTGCGGACGCGGGTTCGATTCCCGCCGCCTCCACCATATTTTTCTTTATTTTTCAATTACTTAGCATGTCTATATTTCGTCATGCTGTCATTATTTTGCCCCTTTTTGTGTCCGTTTTGCCACGATTTTGACAGCATTTGGACTGGGTCTAAACGTGTCCTCTTGAGTCTTGGAGGGATTTCCGCTGGACCTCCTTTGGGCCGTTCGAGAGCGTTCGTTTCAATGCGGTTTGACCGGTCGTTTGTGACCGCAATGAGTTCTCGTGGTGTAAGCGCCAAGCGAACCGCAGGCTTGATCAGGCGAGGCGCAGTTGATCCGCGGTGACGATGCCGGGAACCAGCGCCTCGATCTCGTCGACAGTCTCCGCCTTGGGCAACTCGGTGAACACGTGGC
>JBFJWO010000008.1:0-25911 GCA_041623575.1 Gammaproteobacteria bacterium | reverse complement strand
TCGGCGCGCACTACCAGACCCTCTGCGTCACGCATCTCGCACAGGTCGCCGCGCAGGCGCACCACCACGTGCAGGTGAGCAAGATGTCCGGCGCCAGCACCACGCGCACCGGGGTGCGGGTGTTGAGCGGCGAGGACCGGGTCAACGAGGTCGCGCGCATGCTCGGCGGCGTGGACATCACGCCACAGAGCCTGGCTCACGCCGAATCCATGCTGGGCGCCCGCGCGGGCTCCAAACGCCGTCGCCGGCGCTAGGCGGGCGACCTTTTCCGATGCGGCGTGGTCAGCGGCGCGGGCAGTCGGTGCGGGCGCAGCGCCCGTACAGGGTCAGGCTGTGGTCCTCGATCTCGAAGCCGAAACGTTTCGCCACGGCGCGCTGGCGTTCCTCGATGATCTCGTCGAGGAATTCCACCACCTCGCCGCAGTCCACGCACAGGATATGGTCGTGGTGGGCGCCGCGGTCGAGTTCGAACACCGCCTGGCCGCCTTCGAAGTGGTGTCGCCTCACCAGGCCGGCGGTCTCGAACTGGGTGAGGACGCGGTACACGGTGGCGAGCCCCAACTCGACGCCGGCGTCGGTCAGGCTGCGGTAGATCTCCTCGGCCGTCACGTGCTGCTGGTCATCCTGCTCCAGCAACTCGAGAATGCGCACCCGCGGCAAGGTGACCTTGAGACCGGCTTTCTTGAGGTTGCTCGATTCCAACTTGCACCCCGGCTCGGTGGGAGGCACATTATACGCCACGCCCCGGCCGCCGGTGCCGGGGGTCGCAGAGGCCCCGCAGACCCATGACTCGCGCCACGCCAAGCCCCGGCAAGCTCCGCCCGATGCGGGCATCCGCCTGCCTGTTCGCCGCCCTGCTGGCGCTCGGCGCGGGGGCGTGCGGGCCGTTCGAGCCGCACCGCATCGAGATCCAGCAGGGCAACATCGTCGATGCCGAGGCCCTCGCCGACCTGCGCGTGGGCATGACCCAGCGCCAGGTGCTGTTCCTGCTCGGCAGCCCGGTGATTCGCGACCCGTTCAACGAGGGCCGCTGGGACTACGTCTACTACGTGTCGCTGGCGGGGCAGCCGGCCCGCGCCCGGCGCCTTACGTTGTTCTTCGAAGGCGACACCCTGGCCCGCATCAACGACCGCTACTCCGACGGCGCCTCCTGAGGGCGCTCAGCGCCCGGCGCGCGCCCGCCGCTGGCGGGCCTCGCGCGGGTCCACGAGCAGCGGGCGGTAGATCTCCACCCGGTCGCCGTCGGCGAGTGGCGTGTCGCCGTCGACAGCCTGGCCGAAGATGCCGAGATCGGCGCCGGCGAAATCCCGCTCGGCCAGGGGCTCGCCGGGAAAGTGCCGGGCGATGCCCGAGAGCCTGACCGCCTCGCGCGCGGTCGTACCCCTCGCTACCGACAACGGCAACAGGACCTGGCGATGCGGGAGTGCGAAGGCGACTTCGACGCGCATCACGGCGAGCCGTATACATCCTGCGCGCGCTCGCGAAACGCCTCCACCAGGGTGTCGGCGGCGTGCGCGAACAGCGGCCCGAGAGTCAGCGCCACCAGCTTGCTGGAGTACTCGAACACCAGTTCGAACTCGACGTTGCACAAGCCCTGTCCGTAGTCGGAAAACGACCACTCGCCGTGCAGGCGGCGAAACGGCCCGTTGACCAGGTACATCTCGATTCGTTGCGGCGGGTGCAGCCGGTTACGCGTGGAGAAGCGCTTCGCCAGGGCACCGCGGGCGATCTCGAGCGTCGCGGTGAGTTCGTCATCGGCGCGGGACACGATGGCCGCCCGCCGGCACCACGGCAGGAACGAGGGATAGGCTTCGATGTCGTTGACGAGGTCGAACATCTGCCCGGGCGTGGCGCGAACCAGCGCCGAGCGGCGTAGCGAGGGCATCGGCTGAGGTCGGCTTCAGCCGCGTGCCGGGCGTTCGTCGTGCAGGCAACAACGGGCGCCCCGGCCCGCCGGCGCCCCCCCGCAACTCACCACACACCCGCCAACCGCTGTCACCTGCCATCCGCTCCGCTGATCGGCTCTCGTGAGCGATCGCTCACTCGCCGTACCCGGGGCGCAAGTATAATGAGTGCATGAGCAAAGCCAAGAAAAACAGCAACCCGGGCAGCCTGATCGCCGTCAACAAGAAAGCGCGCTTCAACTACCTGATCGAAGAGCGCATGGAAGCGGGCATCGCGTTGCTCGGCTGGGAAGTGAAAAGCCTGCGCGCCGGTCGGGCGCAGATCTCGGAGAGCTACGTGATCCTGCGCGACGGCGAGGCCTGGCTGCTCGGCACCCACATCGCGCCGCTCGCCTCGGCTTCCACGCACGTGCAGGCCGATCCGCAACGCACCCGCAAGCTGCTGATGCACCGCGGCGAGCTGGCCAAGCTGATCGGCGCGGTGGAACGCCGGGGCTACACGCTGGTGCTGCTGTCGCTGTACTGGAAACGCGGTCGCGCCAAGGCGGAGATCGCGCTGGCCCGCGGCAAGAAATCGCACGACAAGCGGGCCACGGAGAAAGACCGCGACTGGCAGCGGGACAAACAGCGGCTGCTACGCAAGCGCGTCGCTTGAGCGCTCCTCGCGCTCGAGCTGCAGCCACACGCAACCGCCGTCGGTCGACGCGTCGATGGCGTCCAGCCAGTGCTCGTGGGCGGCGACTTCCGCTTCGCTGGCACGTATCACCACCAGTGGCGCACGCCGTGTGTCGAGCACCACGCGCTCTGCGCGCGGCGCACCCGTCGCCTCCAGCTGCAGGTCGGTCTGCCCGCCGGTCATCGCCAGGTAGACGTCGGCCAGCAGTTCGGCATCGAGCAGGGCACCGTGCAACTCGCGGTGCCCGTTGTCGATCAGATACCGTTTGCACAGCGCGTCCAGGCTGTTGCGCTGCCCCGGGTGCAGCCGCCGCGCGAGGCCCAGCGTGTCCAGCACACCCTCGATGTAGCTGGCGAGCGGGTCGAACCCACCGGCCAGGTCGAGTTCGTTGTCGAGAAAACCGATATCGAACTCGGCGTTGTGGATTACCAGTTCGGCGCCCTGCACGAAGGCCAGGAACTCGGCCGCGACCTGTTCGAAGCGGGGCTTGTCGCGCAGGAACTCCGCATCGATACCGTGCACTTCGATCGCCCCGGCCTCGATGTCGCGCCCGGGATTGAGGTAGTAGTGCAGCCGCCGCCCGGTGAGGCGGCGGTTGGACAGTTCCACGCAGCCGAGTTCGATGACCCGATGCCCCTTGTCCACCTCCAGCCCGGTGGTCTCGGTGTCGAGGACGATCTGACGCACGGTGCGGGCGCTACAGGCGGTCGATGGCGCCGACCGCGAGACGATCGGCACGTTCGTTCTCGGGGTGGCCGCTGTGCCCCTTGACCCACGCCCAGCGCACCCGGTGGCGCGCGAGCGCCGCGTCCAGCCTCTCCCAGAGGTCCTGATTCTTGACCGGTTTCCTGGCCGCGGTCCGCCAGTTGCGCTGCTTCCAGGCAGGCATCCACTGGGTGACGCCGTTCTTGACGTAGAGCGAGTCGGTGACGACCGTGACCTCGCACGGGCGGCGCAGGGCTTCCAGGCCCGCGATCGCGGCCATCAGTTCCATGCGGTTGTTGGTGGTGTGGGCCTCCGCCCCCGACAGCTCGCGTTCACGCTTGCCGTAGCGCAGGATCGCGCCCCAGCCACCCGGGCCCGGATTGCCCCGGCAGGCACCGTCGGTGTAGAGCTCGACACGCTCCACGCGTGCGTCGCCCTCACTCATGGGCCGGCGGGCCGACGCGGCTGGTGGGACGCGCCAGCCCGCCGCCGACCACCGAGCGCCGCGGCAGCCAGCGCGAACGGATGAGGGTCAAGGGGATGGTCTGCTTGCGCGCCTTGAGCAGGTACACCGCGCCGCCGAGCGGGAAAGCCCAGCGCATCGCCTCGAGGCGCCGCAACCGGCGCAAGGTCCCGGCGTGCTGTATGGGGGGGCGGAAAAACACGCTCGAACGCTGCACGGTGCGATAGCCGAGCACCCCGAGCCAGTCCTCGACGCGCGCCAGGCTGTAGAACGGTGCGTTCCAGGGCGGGCGGTGACGCCAGCGCAACATCAGGCGCGCAAGGCCCCAGAGGCTGCGCCGGTTGAACCCGACGACGATCAGGTAGCCGTCGTCGCTCAGGACGCGGTCCGCCTCGCGCAAGACCTGGTAGGGGTCTTCGCTGAGGTCGAGGGCGTGCATGAGCAGCACCAGGTCGACGCTGCGCGCCGCCAGCGGCAGCGCCGCCGGATCGGCGATCATGCCGACCTTGGCGTGCCACGGCTCGACGTCCTGCAGCACCGGGTGGATGAGGTCGGATCGGCTCAGCACCTCGGTGTCCTGCGCGAACAGCCCGATCTGCAAGGCGTGGTAGCCGTAGGTGCGGCGCAGCAACCCGCCCAGGGCCGCGTTGACCTCGTCCAGCGTGGACTGGCCGACCAAAGATGCGTACCATTCGCGCAGCCTCGCGCCAGCCGCACCGGAATCGGCAGCCGTGCCGTCGGTTTCGAACGCGGTACTCACGCCCGCGCGACGGGGTGCGCGCGGGTCGCCATCCAGGGGCACGGGGTCACGGGCTCGACTCGAATCACAGACATCCGCCAGGGCTGAAGCTGAGCAGTGGATCGCGCGAAGTATAACCTTTCGCTGGTGCTGACATAATGCCGCGACCCTACCCGTCGACGGCCGCGTCCGTCCTGGCCGGCCTGATGCTGTCGGCCTGCACGCTGCCGGCGCTCGATCCGGCGTCCCTGACGAGCCCCGACCCGATAGCGCCAGGCGTGGACGCCGCCAGCCCTCCCGCGCCCGAAGCTGAGATCGTGCCGCAGGCGGTCACCGAGGAGGTAGCCGATACGGCCGCCGACGGAGCGGACCTGCCGGTCGTCGTCCGCCGCGGCCCGGCCGCCAGCTACCTCGACGAGCCCCCGTCGACGGGCCTGCCCCGCTCGTTGTGGAATCGCGTGCGCGAAGGCTTCGCGCTGGCCGACGTCGAAACGCCGCGCATCGATGCGGAGTTGCGCTGGTACGCTTCTCACCCCGAGTACCTGGACCGCGTGGTCGAGCGCGCGCGTCCCTTCCTGCACCTGATCGTCGAGCGCATCGAGGAGCGCGGTCTGCCGACGGAGCTCGCGCTGCTGCCGGTGGTCGAGAGCGCCTTCAACGTGTTCGCCTACTCGCCGGGGCGCGCCGCCGGCATCTGGCAGTTCATTCCGGCCACCGGCAAGCGCTTCGGGCTGAAACAGAACTGGTGGTACGACGGGCGCCGCGACGTGCTCGCCGCGACCGACGCCGCGATCGATTACCTGAGCGAATTGCACGACCGCTTCGATGGCGACTGGCTGCACGCGCTGGCGTCCTATAACGCCGGCTCCGGGAACGTGGCCCGCGCGATCCGCAAGAACCGCAAACGCGGCAAGCCCACCGATTTCTGGCACCTCGACGTACCGCGCGAGACGCGCGGTTACGTGCCGCGGCTGCTGGCGCTGCGGCGCGTCGTCGCCGACCCGGCCGCCTTCGGCGTCACCCTCGGGGAGATTCCCGACCTGCCGGTGCTCGGCGTGACCGCCACCGACGGGCAACTCGACCTCGCCGTCGCGGCCGACCTCGCCGGGCTGGAGATCGACGAGCTCTACCGGCTCAACCCGGGTTTTAATCGCTGGGCCACGGACCCCGCCGGCCCCCACCGGCTGTTGCTGCCGCTCGCCAACGTCCCCGTGTTCGAGTCCGGGCTGCAACAATTGCCGGCCAGCGAACGCCTGGCCTGGGAACGCCACCGCGTGCGCGGCGGAGAGACGCTCAGCCATATCGCGGTGCGTTATCGCACCACCGTCGGCCACCTGCGCGCGATCAACAACCTGCGCGGCAACACCATTCGCCAGGGCCATCACCTGCTGGTACCCAAGTCGGCGCGCGCCCGCACCGCCTACGCACTGTCCTCCGAGCAACGCCGGGCGCGCACCCAGGCCAAGGTGCGCAAGGGCAAACGCGTCGAGCACGTGGTGCGCAGCGGCGACACGCTGTGGGACCTGTCTCGCCAGTACCGGGTCAGCACGGCGCGCCTGGCGGCCTGGAACGGGTTGTCGGTGCGCGATCCCATCCGTCCCGGGCAGTCGCTGGTGATCTGGGTCGAATCGGGCGCGGCGGCGAACGCTCCCGCGGCGCCCTCGCGAGCGTCGCTGAGCGAGGGACAGGCGGTGCAGCGAATCAACTACGTGGTGCGCCGCGGCGACTCCCTGTCGCGCATCGCGAGCCGCTTCAACGTTTCGCTGAACGATCTCAAACGCTGGAACGAGCGCCGCCTGAACGGCAAGTACCTGCAGCCCGGGCAGAGCCTGCAGCTCTACGTCGACGTACGCCGCCAGTCGAGCTAGCGCCTCTTCACAGTCCTCTGCGGGGCAAGCCGGTAGGGGGCATTTTCAGCATCTGTTAGGATAGGGGATCGCAGGAGAACCCCGCTATGGCGCCCTCGCCGGATCGAAAACTCATAACACAACTCAGCCAGTTCACCCCACTGAATGCGCTGAACCCGGACAACCTGATCGAGCTCAGCCACAAGACCGACACCCGACGACTGGCCTCGGGACTGACGCTGTTCAAGAGCGGTGACCGCGACAAGAAGCACGTGTTCCTGTTGAGCGGAACCGTGGAACTCGTCTCGCCGCAGGGCGTCAGCCGGGTCGTCACCGGCGGCACGCCCGAGGCGCGCCACGCGCTCGCGCACTCGCAGCCGCGCAATTTCACCGCCCGGGCCAAGGGCGAGGTCAGCTACCTGCTGGTCGACAGCGACCTGGTCGACATCATGCTGACGTGGGACCAGACGGGGACCTACGAGGTGCGTGACCTGCGCGACGAGAGCGCGCAGGAGGAGCAGAGCAGCGACTGGATGACCCACATCCTCCAGACCAAGGCCTTTCACCGCATCCCACCGGCCAACATCCAGGCGATGTTCATGCGCCTGGAGTCGGTGAGCTACCGGGCCGGGGACACGGTCGTCGAGCAGGGCGGCGAAGGCGACTACTTCTACATGATCAAGGACGGGCGCTGCCGCGTCACCCGCACCACCCCGGGCAAGCCGCTGCCCATGCAGCTCGCCGAGCTCGGCCCCGGTGCCAGCTTCGGCGAGGAAGCGCTGATCTCCGAGGACCGGCGTAACGCCACCGTCACCATGCTCACCGACGGCACCATGATGCGCCTGTCCAAGGCCGACTTCATCTCGCTGCTGAACGAGCCGCTGCTGCACTGGCTCACCTTCCAGGAGGCGGTGAAAAAGATGCGCGAGGGAGCGGTCTGGGTCGACGTACGCCTGCCGAGCGAGGGCGAGCAGGGGCGCATCAAGGGCAGCATCAACATCCCCCTCATCTTTCTGCGCATGAAGATCGGCAGCCTCGACCGCGCCAAACCCTATATCACCTACTGCGACACCGGGCGGCGCAGCTCGGCCGCCTCGTTCCTGATGAGCGAGCGCGGCTTCGAGGTGTATATCCTCAAGGACGGGATCAACGCTGCGCCGCCGGGGGCGCTGGCGACGAGCGCCGGCAAGGTCGCCTGAGCGGCGCCTCAACCGGCTTCGCGGTACTCGGGCGGCGTGTAGCCGGGAATCTTGCCGACTTCCACGTCGTCGATCTGATCCTCGTCGAGGAACATCTGCGCGTAGCGCAGGAAGACCTTGCTGTCGACGAAGATGTCGAACAGGTCAGGGTCGATGTGCTCCTCGAGCTTCATGCGACCCATGATCTGCAGGCACTCGGACAGGGTCTTGCCCTTCTTGTACGGGCGGTCCTTGGCGGTCAGGGCCTCGAAGATGTCGGCGATCGCCATCACCCGGGCCGGCACCGACATCTGCTCGCGCGACAGGCCTTTCGGGTAGCCCTTGCCGTCCATGCGCTCGTGATGGCCCCCCGCGTACTCCGGAACCCGCCGCAGGTGCTTGGGAAAAGGCAGCGATTCCAGCATCTTGATCGTGGCCACGATGTGGTTGTTGATGACCGAGCGTTCCTCCGGCGTCAGGGTGCCGCGGGGGATGTTCAGGTTGTAGATCTCGTCCTCGTTCAGCAACGCCCGCTGCGCGCCTTCGGCATCGACCCAGATGCGCTCGCCGATACGCCGGATCCCGGCCTGAGCGGCGTCGCTCATGAACTCGCCGCCGACATTGGCGCTGTGCACCTGCTGCTGCTCCTCGGCCAGCTCCAGCAGGGTCTGCGCGAGCTGCTCCTCTGCCTGTGCGGCGCGCTCCGCGTGCCCGTTTTCGAGCGCCTCGAGCTTCGCCTCCAGGCAGGCGATGCGGGCGTCGCGACGCAGGATCTCGAAGCGGGCATCGACCTCGTTGATACGATCGGTGATGGTCTCGAGCTTGGTCGCCTTGTCCATCACGTATTCCGGCGTCGTGACCTTGCCGCAGTCGTGCAACCAGCCGGCGATGTGTAACTCGTAGCGATCGCCCTCGCTCATTCGAAACGCGCTGAGCGGCCCGCTGCGCGCCTCGTGCGCGGCTTCGGCCAGCATCATGGTGAGCTCCGGGACGCGCCGGCAGTGCCCCCCGGTGTAGGGCGACTTCTCGTCGATCGCACCGGCGATCAGCTGGATGAACGACTCGAACAGCGTCTTGAGGTCGTCGATCAGCCGCTTGTTGGTCAGGGCCACGGCCGCCTGCGAGGCGAGCGACTCGGCCAGGCGCTGGCTCGAGGGCGAGAACGGGACGACCTGCCCGTCTTCGGTGGCGTTGATGAGCTGCAGCACGCCGATGATGTCGTTCTCGTGGTTCTTCATCGGCACCGCGAGCAGCGAGCGTGTGCGATAGCCGGTGGTCTCGTCGAAACGCTTGGTGCCGGAGAAATCGAACCCGTCGGCGTCGTAGGCGTCCGGGATGTTGATCGTGCGCTCGTTCAGCACGCTCGCGGTCACCACCATGCTCTCGTTGGGTCGGCCGTCCTCGTAGAGCGCCAGTGCCGGGAACGGGATCTCCACGCCGGTCGTCCCGCCCATCGACAGCCCCAGCGAGTCGGTGGCGACCATCTCGAACTTGAGGGTCTGCTCCTCGGTGAGCGAGTAGACGGTGCCCCCGTCGGCACCCGTCAGCGCCTTGACGCTGCGCAGGATGGTCTCGACCAGGCGGTCGGTGTCCTTCTCGGAGGACAGCGCGATGCCGATCGCACACAGCTGGTCGACGAGCGACCTGTTTTCGCGCGAGGTCACGACGGATCGGGTTTCGTTGTCGCGCCGCGGGCGCGTCCGATGCCGGATGTCGGGGAGGTCGAATCGTGCGGGTCGGCCCGCAGCAAGGCACCGCTGCGATAGCGCCGCGGGTCGCTGCAAAGCCGCCTGGTTTGGGTGACGCCGGTCTTGTCAGTCATCGCAATTACCGCCTGTGCCACGTTGAGGTCCCGCTCCGCGAAACCCGCGAGCACACGTCCGGCGTGCAAGGCGGCACCGTTCGTCGGGTGATAGTAGCATAACGGCCGACCCTTCCCGATAATCCAGGCCCGGGCGCTTTTGGGGACCGGGTGCAGGGCTAACACTCGGTAAATTAGGTTGTTTCCGCAACAAGTTATAGTATTATCTGCGCTTGCGGTCGTAAGTGCCGATTAAGAAATGAAAAATTCCTTTCTGGGCAGCGATTGGTTCGCTGGCTTGATGGTCACGTTGTTAGTGCTGGCAGCGTCCGTGACGCCGTTGCTGCAGGGCGTGGAACGCACGGCATACGACTGGGGTGTACGCGGCTCGAGCGCGAATCCGCACCCGGCGGTGTCGGTCATCGCCATCGACGACCCGAGCATCGCCAACCTCGGGCGCTGGCCCTGGCCGCGCGACCTGCACGCCGCAATGATCGAAATGCTGAGCGCGGGGGGTGCCAAATCCATCGGCTACACGGTCATGTTCCTCGAGCCGCAGCTCGATCCGGGCCTGCAGTTCATCCGCGGTATCGGCGAGTTCTTCCATGCCTCGAGCCTGCCAAGCCTCCCCGATCGCCTCGCCGACCCCGCACTGCGCGAGCGCGCCATGACCGACGTCTCCGAGCTCTCCGCGTTGCTGACCGAAGCCGACGCCCAGCTGGACACGGACAGCATCCTGACCGGCAGCCTGGCCGCCGCCGGCAACGTCGTGATGGCGATGCCCTTTCTGATCGGCCAGCCGCAGGGTCGCCCGGACGCGCCCCTGCCCGACTACGTGCTGAACAACGCGATCAGCAACTTCAGCGACAACATCGGCGCCCTGCAGCAAGGTGCGTTACCGCTGCCGACCTACGGTGCCTTCGCACCGATCCCACCGCTCGGCAGCCAGGCCGACGCGATCGGGCACCTCAACGTCTACCCCGACGTCGACGGCAGCATCCGCTCCGAACCGCTGGTGCTGACCCACTACGATCACCTCTACCCGTCCATGTCCCTGATGCTCGCGGCACGCTTCCTGAACCTCGGGATCAAGGACGTCCACGTCAAGCTCGGCGAGGGCATCGAACTCGGGGGCCTCAGCATCGGCACCAACGCGGCGCTGCAGATGAACACCTTCTTCTACGCCAACCGCGACGGGTTCCCGGCATTCCCCGTGGATTCGTTCTTCGACGTCATCTCGGGAAAGATCCCGGTCGAGAAATACCGCGGCAAGGTGGTGCTGGTCGGGGCCACCGCGGCAGGGGTCGGCGACACCATGGTCACGCCGATCGACAACAACATGGCGCCGGTGCTGACGCTCGCGCACTCGGTGTCGAGCCTGCTGAACGAGGATTTCTTCACCGAGCCGCCGTGGGGCGTGTTCGTGCGTTTCGGGGCGCTCGCGTTCGTCGCGCTCTACATCATGCTGCTGGTGCCGCGCCTGCGGGCCGGGCCCGCCGCCGCCATCACAGTGGTGCTCGTGGCCGCCCTGCTGGCAGCGCACTACGCGCTGATGACTACCCAGTCCCTGTGGCTGCAGCTGATGGCGCCGGTGGTGCTGCTGGTGCTGGGTCACCTCACGATCACCACCAAGCGGTTTTTCGTCACCGAGCGCGGCAAGGAGCGTTCGGACTACGAATCTGCCGAGAGCAACAAGATGCTGGGGCTGTCTTTCCAGAGCCAGGGCCAGCTCGACATGGCGTTCGACAAGTTCCGCAAGGTGCCGATCGACGACAACCTGATGGAGACGCTCTACAACCTGGCGCTGGACTTCGAGCGCAAGCGCCAGTTCAACAAGGCCGGCTCGGTCTACGGCTACATGTCCGGCCACGATGCAAAATACAAGGACATCACCGAGCGTCAGCAACGCGCCAAAGCCATGGAGGAGACCGTGATCCTCGGCGGCGCCGGTGCGACCACCGCCGGCGGCACCCTGATGCTCGACGGCGCGGGCGTGGAGAAGCCCAAGCTCGGCCGCTACGAGGTCGAGAAGGAACTCGGCAAGGGCGCCATGGGCACCGTCTACCTGGGCAAGGACCCGAAGATCAGCCGCGTGGTGGCGATCAAGACCCTGGCGCTGTCACAGGAGTTCGAGGCCGACGAGCTGGACGACGTCAAGCTGCGCTTCTTTCGCGAGGCGGAGACCGCCGGGCGCCTGTCACACCCCAATATCGTCACCATCTTCGACGCCGGCGAGGAACACGACCTGGCCTACATCGCCATGGAGTTCCTCAAGGGCCAGGACCTGTCGCGGTTCACCAAGCCCGGCGGGCTGCTGCCCCTGCCGACCGTGCTCAGTATCATCGAACGCTCGGCCAACGCCTTGCACTACGCCCACCAGCACAACGTCGTGCACCGGGACATCAAGCCGGCGAATATCATGTACGAGGCGGACTCCGACGACGTCAAGATCACCGATTTCGGCATCGCCAGGATCACCGACTCGAGCAAGACCAAGACCGGCATGGTGCTCGGCACGCCTTCGTACATGTCCCCGGAGCAGTTGTCCGGCAAGCGCGTCGACGGGCGCTCGGACCTGTTCTCGCTGGGCGTGATGCTGTTTCAGATGACCACCGGGCGACTGCCGTTCACGGCTGACTCGATGGCCACGCTGATGTACAAGATCGCCAACCAGCCCCATGAGAGCCCGGCCGAGATCAACCCCGATCTGCCGCCGCGGGTGGTGGCCGTGATCGACCGTGCGCTGCAAAAGGAGGCCGAGCAGCGCTACCAGAGCGGGGCTGAGATGGCCGCGGACATCCGTGACTGTCGGGCGGCGCTCGGCTGATCCTCACGGCGGGGCGGGGATGGATCTGACAGGTAAACTCGAGATCGTGGGCGAGACGCACACCGGGCTCAAACGAACACACAACGAGGATTGTATCGGTACCGACGTGACAGCGGGCCTGGTGGCCCTGGCCGACGGCATGGGCGGCTACAAGGCCGGCGAGGTAGCCAGCGCGCTCGCCATCAACACCCTGGTGGTCGACATCGCCGACCGCCTGGCGGCCGTGGCGCCTCCGCCACAGGGCGAGGAGGACGAAGGCTACAGCCCGGAGAGCCTGCTGGCGCGCGAGATCGTCGAAAAATCTAACGATATCATCTATCAGACGTCGCTCGCCCAGCCTCAGTACAAGGGCATGGGCACGACCCTGGTGATGGCCCTGTTCTACGACAACCGGGTGAGCATCGCCCACGTCGGCGACTCCCGGATGTACCGGCTGCGCCAGGACGCCCTGGAGCAGATCACGGTCGATCACACCCTGATGCAGGAGTTGATCGAACGCGGCTTCTATACGCCAGAGGAAGCCCGCAACTCCATGAACAAGAACCTCGTGACCCGGGCCCTGGGTATAGATCCGGAGGTCCAGGTCGATATCCAGGAGGACGTGGTCCTCAAGAACGACATTTTCCTGCTGTGCTCCGACGGCCTCAACGATATGGTAGAAGACGAGCAAATTCGCTTAACTATCAAAGAGAATGCTGATAATCTTGAAGAGGCTGCGCAGAAGTTGATCCAGCAAGCAAATGAGAACGGCGGAAACGACAACGTCTCCGTGATCCTGGTGAAGTCTCTGGAATCGTTCCCGGCCAAGAAAAGCTGGTTCCAGAAGTTTGTGGACTGGTTCTGAATCGCAACTGAGTAGAGACGAACGGTGACTGCAAAGCTCATTCTTACGCACGACGGCAATACCATTGGCGAGTTCGAGCTCAACAAGGAACAGATGACGATCGGTCGCAAGCCCGACAACGACATCCAGATCGACAATCTGGCGGTCAGCGGGCAACACGCGAAGATAATAACCATTCTCAACGACTCGTTCCTCGAAGACATGAACAGCACCAACGGCACCTACGTCAACGGCAGCCTGGTGAAGAAGCACGCCCTGCAGGACGGTGACTCGGTCACCATCGGCAAGCACCAGCTGCGCTATATCAACAAGGAGGCTTCCAGCGGCAGCGACGACTTCGAGAAGACCATGATCATCCGCCCCGACGCGGTCGGCATGCCGGCCACCGCCGGCAGCCAGACGGTCGAGCGTCAGATGGCGGAGGTCAACAAGAAGGTCGAAGCGCAGATCGGCAAGCCGGCCGGGCAGCCCGCCCCCAGCGGGCGGGGCAACGAGACCGCCCGCCTGCAGGTGCTCAGCGGTGCCAACAGCGGCAAGGAGCTGGCCCTGACCAAGGCGCTGACCACCATCGGCCGCCCGGGCCAGCAGGTCGCCGCCATCACCCGCCGCCCGCAGGGGTATTTCATCATCCACGTCGAGGGCGGTGACGGCAGCTTCCCGACCATCAACGGCAAGCAGATCGGTACCCAGGCGCACTCGCTGAACGACCACGACATCATCGAGGTCGCCGGGGTCAAGATGGAGTTCTTCCTGGGCTGAGTCAGCCGCCCGGCGCGTACACCGACGTCGACAGGTAGCGATCCCCGCGATCGCACACGATCGAAACGATCGTCCCCCCGCTCACTTCCGCGGCCAGGCGCAATGCCGCCGCCGCCGCCCCGCCCGACGAGACGCCCGCGAAGATGCCTTCCCGCGCCGCGAGTTCGCGCGTCATGTGCTCGGCCTCGGCCTGCGTCACCTCGATGACCCGATCGACCCGGGCAGGCTCGAAGATGCTCGGCAGGTAGGCCGCCGGCCACTTGCGGATCCCCGGGATACTCGATTCGTCGTCCGGCTGCACGCCGACGATCTGGATCGCCGGGTTGCGTTCCTTGAGGTAGCGCGACACGCCCATGATGGTGCCGGTGGTGCCCATGGCGCTGACGAAATGGGTGATGCGCCCCCCGGTGTCGCGCCAGATCTCGGGCCCGGTGCCACGATAGTGGGCCAGCGGATTGTCGGGGTTGGCGAACTGGTTCAGCACCTTCCCCTCCCCGGCCGACTCCATCTCGTCGGCAAGGTCTCGCGCGCCCTCCATGCCCCTTTCCTGGCTGACCAGCACCAGTTCCGCGCCGTAGGCCTGCATGGCGCTGCGGCGTTCCGGGGTCATGTTGTCCGGCATGATCAGCCGCATCCGGTAGCCCAGCATGGCGGCCACCATGGCGAGCGCGATGCCGGTATTGCCGCTGGTCGCCTCGATCAGGCGATCGCCGGGGGCGATCTCCCCGCGCGCCTGCGCCTGCACGATCATGCTGAGCGCCGGGCGGTCCTTCACCGAGCCGGCCGGGTTGTTGCCTTCGAGCTTGGCAAGCAGGGTGTTCTGCCGCCCCGCGTCGAGGCGCTGCAGCCTGACCAGCGGCGTCTCGCCAACGAAGTCGTTCAAGGTTCGATAGGACACGGGGCGCGGATTTCCTAGCCGGGGACGGCGGTGGCACAATGATACGAAATCTCCGGGGTAACGATCCATGTCGCTGAGAAATCGCGCATCGACGGGCGCCGCGTGGCTGGTGCTCGGCACGCTGGCGTTGCCGGCGAGCGCGCAGGAACTGGCCGAGGAAGGCTTTTTCGGCGACCTCCCGGTGGTACTCTCGGCAGCGCGCATCGCGCAGACGACGGTGGAGTCGCCGGTGTCGTTCTCGGTGCTGGACGAGGAGGCGATCCGTGCCATCGGCGCCCGCGACGTGGCCGAGCTGTTCCGCCAGCTGCCGGGCTTCCAGGTCGGGTATTTCGTCGGCAACAAACCGGTCGTTACCTACCACGGGCTGGCCGACCAGTACGCGCGCCGCATGCAGGTGCTGATCGACGGGCGCTCGGTCTACGTCCCCATCTACGGCGGCGTGCCCTGGGAAAACCTGCCGCTGGTGCTCGATGACATCGTGCGTATCGAGGTGGTGCGGGGCCCCAATGCAGCCTCCTTCGGCCCCAACTCCTTCGCCGGGGTGATCAGTATCAGCACCCGCCATGCCACCGAGAACGCAGGCGCCCTGGTCAGCGTCGCCGCCGGCGACCGTGAATGGCGCAGCGGGGTGGTGCGCCTCAGCGGCGAGCCGGACGATCTCGACTACCGTCTGAGCCTCGGCTACGAGGAGCACGAGGGATTCGACGACGTGAACGATTCCCGGCGGGCCCGCCAGCTTACCACCCGCGTCGATTTCTCGATGAACGCCACCGACACGCTGATGTTCCAGGCGGGCGTCAACGCGGCGCGCAACGGCATCGGCGAGGAAAGCGACATCGGCGACCCCGATCGCGCGCAGCAACCGATCAACCATTTCCGCCACCTGCGCTGGGAGCGTAACCTGAGCGCCGACGAGGCCTGGGTCGTGCAGTACTACTTCAACCACTACGAGCTGATCGACGGCTTCGGGATCGATACGCAGATCGAGGTTCCGCCGTTCCCACCGGTGTCGGCCACGACGGACGTGGATTTCGACGCCGTCTCCGAGCGTCACGACCTCGAAGCACAGTACAACGTCTCGCCGCTCGAGGGCCTGCGCCTGGTGACCGGCGCGAGCGTGCGCACCGACGAAGTCACCTCGGAGGGTTTTTTCGGCACCGACGAGACCTTGAGCAACGACGTCGCCCGCGTGTTCGGCCACGCCGAATGGACGCTCGCCGAACGCTGGATCGCCAATGTCGGCGCCATGTGGGAAGACAACGACATCTCGGGCGAGGACACCTCGCCCAAGGTCGGGCTGCTCTACAAGCTCGATACGCACCAGAGCCTGCGGGCCGGGGTCTCGCAGGCCACTCGCACACCGGTGTTCATCGAGACCCGGGCCAACACCCGATTTCCCATCGCCACCGACGCCCCGGCGCCGTTCGACATGCTGCTCGACCAGACCCTGCTCGGCGGCGGCGAGCTCGACCCGGAGCGCATTCGCTCGGTCGAGCTGGGGTACCGCCTGGGAGGGCCGGATTTCGACCTGGACGTGCGCCTGTTCCGTGACGAGATCGAGGACATCATCTCGCAGATACCGGTGGCCTTCGCCGACGACAGCTTCGACGGCGAGGCCAGCACGTTCGTCAATCGCGGCACGGCGGAGGTCGTCGGCATCGAGGCGCAGATCGATACCGAGCCCTCGCCCCGGCTGCGCCTGCTCGGTGCGCTGTCCTACACCGAGTCCGACGTGGACGACGACGATGCCGAGGGCAGCATCGAGCGTTCGATACCGCGCTGGACCGCCAACCTGCTGGGTATAGTGCGCCTGTCGGGGAGTAGCTTCATGAGTTTCGACTACAATTACGTCGAGGACATCGACTGGCTCGACAAGCGACGCCGGCACGCCGCTACGATTCGCCGCCTCGATCTGCAGTATTCGCGATCGCTCGAGATCGGCGGCCAGAACGCCAACTTCGCGCTCAACCTGGAGAACGTGCTAGGCGACTACACTGACTACCAGGAGGACAACGTCGTCGAACCCGGCGCCTACGCGCGATTCTCGGTCAACTATCGATAACTCGGACAGGGATTACTCGTCCAGTGTGGCGGATGCACGCCTCTAGAATCGGCCCGGCCCTCGGTGCCGCGTTGCTGGTCGCCTTCGGCCTGCACGATGCGTGCGCCGCCCGTGCGGTGGTGGTGGCGAGCGAGGGCAAGGCCTACCACCAGCAAGCCATCGCGGCGTTGCAGCGCGCCAGCTCGGTGCCCGTTCAGGTCGTGCACCTGCCGCTCAACGGCACCGACCTGACGGCGGACCAGGTGCTGGTGGCGCTGGGGTCCGAAGCGCTGGCCCGGGTGGCCCGGCTGACGCCGTCGCGCCCCTACGTGGCGGCGCTCGTCTCCCAGCGCACGTACTGGCGGATCTTCGCCGATCGCACGCTGCGCCCGCCGGACGCGACCCTGCTGATCGACCAGCCGCTCGAGCGCCAGCTCGCACTGGCGCGACGCCTGCTCCCCGAAGTCCGGCGCGTAGGCGTCCTGATCGCGCACGACAACCCCCTGCAACTGCCGTCGGTGCCGGGACTGGACCTGATCGTGCGGCGAATCGACGTCGACAGCAACGCGATCCTCGAGGTCAAACCGCTGCTGCGCGAAGTGGACGCGCTGCTCGCGGTGCCCGACCCGGTCACGTTCAACCGCAATACCATCCACGGTTTGCTGATGAGCGCCTACCGTCACCGCAAGGGCGTCATCGGCTACAGCTATCCGTTGGTGAAAGCGGGGGCGCTGCTCTCGGCCTACGCCTCGCCGGAGTTGATCGGCGCCGAGATCGCGCCGTTGATCGAGCGCGTCGAGCGCGGCGAGATCGGCGCACCGCTCATCCTGCACCCGCAGCGTTTTCGCGTGGTGGTCAATCACGGCATCGCCCGGATCCTCGGCGTCTCGGCAACCGTGGCCGGCATCGAGGACCGCGTGTACGACAGCATCGAACAATTGCCATGAAGAACTGGAGCATCCAGAACCGCGTACTGGTGGTTGCACTCGTCCCGGTGGTCTGCATCGCCGTTTTCCTGTCGGTGTACTTCTCGAGCCTGCGCCTGCTCGACGTGGAACGCAGCGAGCTGGAAAAGGCGCAGCAGATCGTCACGCACCTCGCCCGCGCCAGCGAGTTTGCGGTCGTGACGGCGAACGCCGAGGTACTCTCGAGCGTGAGCAGTTCCGTGCTCGAGGACAAGGCTTTCACCGCGATGCGCATCCTCGACGAAGCCGGCGAGGTGCTGATCGTGGCCGGTAATCCCGGGCAGCCGGTCGAGGCGAGCCTGTTCACCGCGCTGCGCGGCCTGCTGTCCGACACGCCGGTGCGCTCTACCGTACGCGCGCCCATTCCGCGAACAACCATCGAGCCGCTGGCCGAGTTCGGCGAGGTGATTCGCGCCCAGGAAGTCGAACCGCTCGGCTGGGTGGAGATCGAAGTCGACGTCTCCGATGCGTTCGCCACCGAGCTCGGTATCCTGCAGAAGTCGATGGCGCTGACCATCGCGGCGTTGATCGCCACCGCGTTGCTGGGAAAGATCATCTCGCGCAGCGTTTCGAACCCCATCGAGACGCTGACCGCGACGGTCGACCTGCTGCGCCAGGGCTACCTGGACCGTCGCGCCAACACCTACGCGGGTGGCGAGCTGGGACGACTCGAGGTCGGAATCAACGAAATGGCGGCGACCATCCAGGCCGCACAGCACAAGCTCGAGGAAGAAGTCACCAACGCGACGGCCGAACTCAAGGCGGCACTGACCGAACTGGAGAACCGCAACGTGGAACTCGAGGCCGCGCGCCAGGCGGCCCAGCAGGCCAGCGATTTCAAATCGCAGTTCCTGGCCAACATGAGCCACGAGATCCGTACCCCGATCAACGTCATCCTGGGCTTCTCCGAACTGCTCTCGAAGGCCAGCCCCGACCCGCTGCAACGCGACTACGTGGAGACCATCCGCGGCTCGGCGGAGAGCCTGCTGAGCCTGCTCAACGATATTCTCGACCTGTCGCGGGTGGAATCGGGGCAGATGCGACTGGAGAAGACCGACGTTCACCTGAACGCCCTGCTGAACGACGTCCACTCGTTGTTTGCCCCGAGCGCGCACGAAGCCGGTATCGAGTTCCACGTGGTACGCCTTCCCGATAAGCAGGTGCACGTCAGGACCGACCCGCTGCGTATCCGCCAGGTGTTGATCAATCTCGTGAACAACGCCATCAAGTTCACCCGCGAGGGGCACGTGCTGGTCGTCTCGGAGGTGATCCGCACCACCGCCAGTACGCGCTGGGTGCGTTTCACCGTCGAAGACACCGGTATCGGCATTCCCAGCTCGGCCCAGACAACGCTGTTCCAGGCTTTCTCGCAGGGCGACATGACCACCAGTCGAAAGTTCGGCGGCTCGGGCCTCGGCCTGCACATCGCCAGCGAGATCGTGCTGCTGATGGACGGCGAGATCGAGTTCGAGAGCAGCGAGGGCAAGGGCTCGCGCTTCTGGGTCACGTTACCGCTCGAGGTCGGTGACGGGACCAGCGACGCAACGCTGCCCGAGGCGAGCGCATTACCCGCCCGCGTGATCGAAGGCTACGCACCCTTCGCAACCTACTACCGGCACTTTTTCACCACCGCCGGGTTGCAGTTGGTGAACGACACGGACGTCACCCCGCGTATCTCGCTGGTGAACACCACCACGCGTGCGCTGCGTGCCGGCGAGTTGCCACCGCCGCCGGTGGCCGACGGTTGCGTGGCACTCGCTTACTGCTCCACCTACGACCCGGTGGTCGTACGCCGCCTCGAGGACCTGGGTTATGGCGGCGTGCTGGTCAAGACCAGTTGCCCGCGCAAGTTTCGCGCCGAACTCGACAGCGTGCTGCGCAACAGGTCGACGGCGCCCGATGCGCCTGCCCCGCTCCCGGCAGCACCCGAGCAGGCCGGCGCCACCCGTGAGCGCGCGCGTATCCTGGTCATCGACGATCACGTCGTGAACCTGAAACTGGTGCAGAGTTTCGGCGACATGCTGAGTATCGACGTCGACACCGAGAGCTCTCCTACCCGTGCGCTGGCGATCGCCAGCCACCGCGCGTACGACCTGATCCTGATGGACCTGCACATGCCGGAGATGGACGGTCGCGAGCTGACCCGCCGGCTTCGTTCGGGCGAAGGTATCAACGGCAACGCACCGATCGTGGCGCTGACGGCCGATGCCTACCAGAGCGAGGCGGAGTTGATCGGCATAGGAATGAACGCGCGGCTGGTCAAACCGGTCTCGCTCGAGTCGTTCCGGGAAACCGTGGAGCGCTGGGCGCGGCGTCGCGCGCCAGGCTCGCTCAGCGCACAGCGCCAGTCGGAGATCGAATCCGAGCTGCGCGGGTTGCTGATGCAACGCCTGCCCAGCGATCGCGAGCGCCTGGCCGAAGCCGCCAACCTGGGCGACTACGAGCGGCTGCGATTCGAAGCACACAAGCTGCGCGGTGCAGTGCTCTACTGCAACGTGCCGCAACTGCTGCGAGCCGTAGAAGACCTCGAGTCGGCCTGCCGCGCGCATGACCAGAGCCTGGCGCTGGCGGCGCTGCGCGGTGTGCTGGGGGCGGTTGATACACTGCTCGCAACCCACGGACGATACCAGACCTCGGACATCGGTTAGCGCAAACGACGGCGCCGTGCACGCACCGGCACCTGGCACCGCTACCTGACCATCAGGCGCTTCATTTCACGCACCGCCTCGGCAAGACCGTGCAGCACCGCGTAGGCCACCAGGCCGTGGCCGATGTTCAACTCGTGCACGCCGGGCAACGCGGCGACCGGGCCGACGTTGCGGTAGTTGAGGCCGTGCCCGGCGTTCGCGATCAGGCCGAGGCCGCGCGCCCGCGACACGGCCTCGGCGATGCGATGCAACTCGTGCGCCCGCGACCCTTCGTCCGTCGCATCGGCGTAGCGACCGGTGTGGATCTCCACTACCGGAGCCCCGCAACGCACCGCCGCCTGAAGCTGCTCGACCTCCGGGTCGATGAACAGCGACACGCGGATCCCGGCCCCTGCCAGTCGCTCGCACGCCGCACTCACGACGGCTTCGTTGCCTGCTACGTCGAGGCCGCCCTCGGTAGTCAGCTCCTCGCGCTTCTCCGGTACCAGGCAACAGTCGACGGGCAGCACCTCGCAGGCGAAGTCCAGCATCTCTGAGGTTACCGCCATCTCGAGGTTGAGCTTGGTCTGGGTCAGCGCCTGAAACGCGGTGACGTCGCGGTCCTGGATGTGGCGCCGATCCTCCCGCAGGTGCATGGTGATGCCATCGGCACCGGCCTGCTCGGCGAGCAGCGCCGCGTACACCGGGTCGGGATAGCGCGTGCCCCGTGCCTGGCGCAGGGTGGCCACATGGTCGACGTTGACACCGAGATAGATTGCGTTGCTCAACGGTCTGCTCCCCGCGCCGCAGGCGGTGGGCGAGCGGCACGATTTGGCGGGTGGGTGATGCTATTTTTCTGGAAAAATAATATGTTAGGCTACCTACATCAAGCGAAATCAGGGGCGCAGCTCCGCACCCGGTAACCAGACCTTGCAGCTCCAACGCCTCGTTCGCATTGTCCTCAGTCTCGCCGTGGCCGGTATCTTCGTGCTGTACACGGCCGGGACGCTGCCGGTGGCGTTGTTCGATCGCCTGGAGAACCTGTCCTACGATTTCCGCCTGCGCCTGACGTTGCCCAACACCGTCGACGACAAGATCGTCATCCTGGACATCGACGAACGCAGCCTCACGCGGGTCGGTCGCTGGCCCTGGCCGCGCGACACGCTGGCCGGGATCGTCGACAACCTGTTCGAGCGCTACGGCATCAAGGCGCTCGGGTTCGACATCGTGTTCGCCGAACGCGACGAGAGCTCGGGCCTCAACGTGCTGAACCAGCTCGCGCGCGGCCCGCTGCGGAACAACTCGCAATTCCTGCGCGAGTTCGAAACCATCCGCCCGACACTCGAAAACGATCGTATCTTCGCCGAGAGCCTCAAGAACCGGCGCGTGGTGATGGGCTTCGCGTTCCTGCGCGAGACCAACCAGTCGCAGGTCAACCGCATCGGCACCCTGCCGCCCTCGGTCGGCGACATCGACCAGTACTGGACGGACCGCATACCCCTGACGGTCAACATCGACTACACGGCCAACCTCGATATCCTGCAACGCGCCGGGTACTCGGGCGGATTCTTCGACAACCCGGCGGTGGACGAGGACGGCATCTTTCGTCGCGTTCCGCTGGTGCAGGTCTACGACGGCAAGCTCTACCAGTCGCTGGCGCTCGCCCTGGTGCGCGCCGGGCAGGACGACCCGCCGATCACGCTGGAAGTCTGGGACGACGACCGCTCGGGCTACTACGCCGTGGAAACGGTAAGGGTCGGCGATTACTCGATCCCGGTCGACGGCGAAAGCGCGGTGCTCGTGCCCTACCGCGGCGCGCGGTTTCATTTCCCCTACGTCTCCATGGTCGACGTGCTGGACGGCACCGCGGACCCGGCGGTGCTAGAGGACCGACTGGTGCTGGTGGGCACCACGGCGGCCGGGCTGTTCGACCTGCGCTCCACGCCGGTAGAGGAAGTGTTCCCCGGCGTCGAGGTCCACGCCAACATCATCTCGGGGATACTGGAGCGGCGCATCAAGCACCGCCCGCAGTACGCCCTGGGCTATGAACTGGTGGTGGAGATCACGGTCGGCTTGCTGATGAGCTTCCTGCTACCGTTCATCTCGCCGCTGCTGACCCTGCTGGTGACAATAGGCACGTTCGCGGCGCTGATCGGCGTGACCATGTTCGCCTGGGTGACCTGGGACCTCGTGTTGCCGATGGCGGCACCGCTGCTCGCGACCCTGACGATCTTCGTCTTTCACATGTCTTACGGGTTCTTCATCGAGTCCCGCGGCAAGCGTCAGCTGGCCCACCTGTTCGGCCAGTACGTACCGCCCGAGCTGGTGGACGAGATGAGCGAGCACCCGCAGGAAGTCACGCTCGAGGGCCAGAGCCGCGAGATGACGGTGCTGTTCTCCGACGTGCGCGGCTTCACCAGTATCTCGGAGGGCCTCGACCCGCGCGAGCTCACGCAGCTGATGAACGCGTTCCTGACGCCCATGACGCGCATCATCCACAAGCACCGCGGCACCATCGACAAGTACATGGGCGATGCGATCATGGCTTTCTGGGGGGCGCCGCTGGACGACCCGCTGCACGCGCGCAACGCGCTGCTGGCGGCCTTCGAGATGAACGCCAAGCTGCTCGAGCTGCACCCGGAGTTCCGCGCCAAGGGCTGGCCCGAGATCCGCATCGGGGTGGGGCTCAACACCGGCGTGATGAACGTCGGCAACATGGGCTCGGAGTTCCGCATGGCCTACACCTGCCTCGGCGACGCGGTGAACCTGGGTTCGCGCCTCGAAGGGCTGACCAAGCAATACGGTGTGTCGCTGATCGTCAGCGAGTCCACTCGCCACGCCGTGCCGGAGTTCGAGTACCGCGAGCTCGACCTGGTACGGGTCAAGGGCAAGGAGGAGCCGGTACGCATCTACGAGCCGCTGGGGCCCATCGAGGAGATGCACAAGGCGGTGAAGACCGAACTCAGGCGCTTTCACAAGGCGCTGGCCGCCTTCCGCCAGCGCCAGTGGGACGCGGCCGAGCGCGAGGTGTTCGCGCTCGCCCAGGCCAACAAGGCATGCCAGGTCTACAACGTCTACCTCGATCGCATCATGTTCTACCGCAACAACCCGCCCCCGCCCGACTGGGACGGGGTCTTCACCCACGAAACCAAGTAAGTTGAGCGTCGGGCGGATCGCGACCCAGCTCGCGCTCGCCGAAATCCTGGTGTGGGCCGGTACCTATTACCTGTTCCCCGCGCTGCTCCCGGTCTGGGAGCGCGACCTCGGCTGGAGCAAGGCCGAGCTTTCCGGCGCGTTCACGCTCTCGTTGCTGCTGAGCGCCGGCGGCGCGCCGCTCGTCGGGCGCCTCATCGACCGCGGCTACGGGCGCGCCGTGTTCACCGGCTCGGCGCTGCTGGCGGCAGCTATGCTCGTCGCACTCGCCGGCGTGACCAGCCGCTGGCAGTTCTACGCGGCGTGGGCGGCGCTGGGGCTGGCGATGGCCGGCGCCCTCTACGAGGCCTGCTTCGCGGTGCTGACCCGCTACCTCGGCGATCAGGCACGGCGCGCGATCACCCGCGTCGCGCTGATCGCCGGCTTTGCCGGGACACTGTCCTTCCCGAGCGCGCAGTACCTTTCGGCGCTGTTCGACTGGCGGGTCACGGCGCTGGTCTTCGCACTGGTGCTGGCGGCGGTGGCCTCGCCGCTGATCTTTGCGGCGTGCACCCTGGCGCGCACGGGGGCCGGCCCCGACGTGCACCAGGTGCACACCGCCGGCCCGCCCCCCGCCGGGCTGTTGCGCACGCCGGTGTTCTGGCTGCTGGGCACCGCCTTCGCGTGTGTCGGGCTCGACCACGGCATGCTCCTGACCCACCTGCTGCCGTTGCTTGCGGACAAGGGCCTTGCCGCCACCACGGCCGTCTTGGCCGCCGCCTGCATCGGCCCGATGCAGGTCGTCGGCCGGGTACTGATGCTGTCCGCCGAACGCCACGTTTCGACGCCCGTGCTGGCCGCCGTGTCGCTGGCCCTGATGGCCGTAGCCGCGCTGGTGCTGCTGGCCGCCGGCGCCGGCGGCGGGCTGGTGTTCCTGTTCGTGGCGCTGCACGGCGCGGGCTACGGCGTCACCAGTATCGTGCGCCCGGTGGTGACGGCGGAGTTCCTCGGCCGCAGGCATTTCGGCGTCGTCTCGGGGATGCTGGCGCTGCTGTTCATGGGCGCGTTCGCCGTCGCGCCCAGCGCAGCCGCCCTGCTCTGGCGACTCGGCGGCTACGACCTGGTCACGGCCGCCGCTGCCGCGATTGCGTTGCTCGGGCTCGGCTGCATCGGGATCGCCGTGCGGCACGTACGCCGCCAGGCGACCTGATCCGTTTTCGTTCGCCGGCGCCGGGCGCTCAACGACCGGGATGGCGAGCGCGCCGGCAGGCGAGGCGTACGCGCAGGCGCCGCAGCGCTTGCGCATCGCAGGCGTCGCGCGCCACGACCACGAGGCAGTGCTCGCCGCCGGGGCTGCGGCGAAAGACCAGCCAGGCACCGGCCGGGACCACGATCGAGTTCCCGTCCAGCCCGGCCTCGAGCACGCGGCCGTGGCGCGTGTGCAATCGCCAGCGACCGTCGGCGAGCCACTCGAGGCGAACGTAGAGCCGCCACCAGCTCGCCGAGTACCAGGCCGTTCCCAGCACCAGGGCGTACAGGGCGATCCGCAGGGAGGCAGGAAGCGCCGTGTGAGCAGCGGCCACGAGCGCCAGGAGGTGCAGCGCGATACCGGCCGCCGCCAGCGCCCGCGACGGTCGCAGTTCAATGCTGAGCGGCGCGGCGTATCTTTCGTGCGAGATCGGCAATGCCCTGGTCGTCCGTGTCCAGGTTTCCGAGCAGCAGCTGCAACAGGTCGGGATCGGCGTATTCGAGCAGCCGCCGGAAGTCGGCCTGTTCCGCCGCCCCGGCGCGCGCATAGTGACGCTCCAGGTAGGCGCTCAGCAGCACATCGAGTTCCTTGGCCCCGCGCCGGCAACGCCAGCGCAGTCGGCCCAGCTCGGCCGCGCCCACGTCAGCCGCGGCGCTCCACCAGCAGTTGCTTGATCTCGCCGATGGCCTTGGCCGGGTTGAGGCTCTTCGGGCAGGCCGCGGTGCAGTTCATGATCGTGTGGCAGCGAAACAACTTGAACGGGTCCTCGAGATCGTCGAGGCGTTCGCCGGTGGCCTCGTCACGGCTGTCGGCGATCCAGCGGTAGGCGGCCAGCAACGCCGCCGGGCCGAGGTAACGATCGCCGTTCCACCAGTAGCTCGGGCAGCTGGTGGAGCAGCACGCACACAGGATGCATTCGTACAGGCCGTCGAGCTCGCTGCGTTCCTCCTTGGACTGCAGCCGCTCGCGATCCGGCGGCGTCGCCGTGCTGGTCTTGATCCAGGGCTCGATCGAGGCGTACTGAGCGTAGAAGTTGGTGAGGTCCGGTACCAGGTCCTTGACCACCGGCATGTGCGGCAAGGGATAGATACTCACCTCGCCCTTGATGACCTCGAGTGCCGTGGTGCAGGCGAGCGTGTTGGTGCCGTCGATGTTCATGGCGCACGAACCGCAGATCCCCTCGCGGCAGGACCGGCGGAACGTCAGCGTGGCGTCGGTCTCGTTCTTGATCTTGATCAGGGCGTCGAGCACCATCG
>JBFJWO010000007.1:0-26305 GCA_041623575.1 Gammaproteobacteria bacterium | reverse complement strand
GCGTCGTAGTGCACCTTGACCTCGGAGTTGAACAGTTCCGCCTGCACGCCGAGTTGTTTCCACATCGCGGTGACCGCGATCGCGATGCGCTTGTGGTTCTCGCTGGTGTTGTAGCTCAAGGTGAACTTGAGCGGCTTGTCGGGGCCGTAACCGGCTTCGCGCATCAATTGCCGGGCGCGCTCCACGCGGGCCTTGTACTCGGTGTCCTTCCACGCGACGTAGGCCGGGGTCCCGTAGTTGGGCGTGCCGGGCGGTACGAAACTGTAGGCCGGGATCTCGCCGCTCTTCAGCACCTTGTAGGCGATCGCCTCGCGGTCGATGGCCATCGACAGGGCCTGGCGCACGCGCGGGTCGTCGAACGGCGGCTTGGAGGTGTTGATCGGGTAGTAGTAGATACCGAGGTAGGGCGCGATGCGCGTCTCCGCCGGCAGGTTGTCCTTCAGCCAGTCGATCTGGTCGGAGGAGAAATCGGTGACGATCTCCACCTCGCCCGCGCGGAAACGCTTCTGCCCGGCGATGCGGTCCTCGCCGGGGTAGAACACGACGCGGTCGATCTTCACGTTGGCCGCATCCCAGAACTTCGGGTTGCGTACCAGCTTGACGTGCGTGCTCGGCACCCATTCCTCCAGCATGTACGGGCCGTTGGCGACGAGGTTGCCGGCCTTGGTCCAGTCGGCGCCGTGTTTCTCGACCACGTGTTTGGGCACCGGCCAGGCGGTGTAGTGGGTCAACTGGGTGAGGAAGTACGGCGTCGGCGCTTTCAGCGTCACCTGCAGGGTGCGCTCGTCCAGCGCCGCGACGCCGATGCTCTCCACCGGCGCCTTGCCGGTGTTGGCCGCCTCGGCGCCGTCGATCGGGTAAAGCAGCGAGGCGTATTCGGCCGCGGTCTGCGGGTCGAGGACCCGGCGCAGCGAATACTCGAAATCCTGGGCCGTAACGGGCGTGCCGTCGGACCACGTGTGCTCGCGCAGGCGGAAGGTGTAGACGGTGCCGTCTTCGGACACGGTCCAGCTCTCCGCGGCACCGGCGATGGTCTCGCCGTTGGCCGCCTCGGTGGTCAGACCGACGTACATCTCGCCGAGTACCCGGTGGGTCCAAACCCCGGCGACCTTGTGCGGGTCCATGGATTCCGGTTCGCCCATGTTGGCGATGCGCAGGACTTTCTCGGCGCTCGCCGGCCCGGCCAGCGCCAGGGTCGCCAGCACGACGCCGGCGACGGCCGCGATGCCGGGTCGTTTGAATGGGGTTTGCATGGTGATCCTCCTCGCGCGGATGCGCTTGCTGCCCGGCCATTCGAGCCCGGCCATTGTATAGCAACCCGCGCCGGGTGAAGCACCCGCGCGGCGCCGCGCGCCGCCGCGCGGCTTCAGGCGATGCCGAGGTCGGCGGCGCTCGGGACGGAGGCGCCGGGGTGCTCGCAGCAATACGCCGCCGCGCGCACCGCGAGGTCGGCGACTTCGCGCAGCACCGGCTCGCTCCACCCCGCCCGCCCGGGGCGGGTCAGCACGCCGCGGCGCCACAGCCCCCACAGGCTGGCGGCCAGGAACGTGTCCCCGGCACCGACCGTGTCGACCACTTTCACGCGCGGCGCCTGCTGGTGGAACGCCGCGGCCGGCGTGAGCACGTGGACGCCGTCACCGCCGTAGGTCAACAGCACCAGGCTGGCGCCGTCCGCGAGCCACTGGCGGGCCACGTCGGCATGCTCGACGCCGGGATAGAGCCAGTCGAGGTCGGCGTCGCTGGCCTTGACGATGTCGGCACGCGCCAGCAGCGCGGCTACGCGCGGCAGCACGGCCTCGCGATCGCGGGTGACCGTCGGACGGGCGTTGATGTCGAAGGAGATCAGCCGCCGGCCGTGTTCGCGCGCCGCCAGCGCCTGGAAGATGCCGGCGTGCGGGTCGAGTACCGTGGAGATGGACCCGAAGTGCAGGTGCTCGATGCCCTCGGGCAGCGGGTCCGGGATGCGGCTGGCGTCGAGCGCGCTCTCGGAGGTGCCCGCGAAATAGAAGCTGTAGCGCACGTCCTCGCTGCCGGGTTGCGGCGCGAACACGTAAGCGAGCGCGGTGGGCGCAGGGCCGCGCTGCAGCAGCGTGCCATCGACCCCGGCGGCGCGCAGGCGCTCGAACAGCAGTTCCCCGTTGGGGTCCTGCGAGAGGTAGGTGAGAAACGCCGCCGGCGCGCCGAGGCGGCCGAGCCCGCAGGCCACGTTGAACGGCGAGCCGCCGGCCAGCGGCCGGTACAGGGTCTCGCCGTCGCGTTGCAGCGGCACGAGGTCTATCAACGCTTCGCCGCACACCAGGATTTCACTGTTCATCGATCGTCTTCCCGTACTGGCTGCCTGGCGGCGAATCGAGCGGTGTTTGTCGGGCCACGCCGAGGTGGGCATTATAGGCACTGGCCACCCACTGTCGAAAACACCCTATGTCCCGAGTCGAGGCCCGCACCGCCATGCGCCAGCGCCGCCACCTGGCCGAAAGCGACGTCACGGCCGAACTCGTGGCGCAGGTACGCCTCGAGCCGGCAGCGCGCGAGCGCATCGCCGCGCGGGCCGGCGCACTCGTCAAGGCGCTGCGCGACGAGGACCCGCCGGGGCTGATGGAGAGCTTCCTGGCCGAGTACGGGCTGAACACCGACGAGGGCGTCGCCCTGATGTGCCTCGCCGAGGCCTACCTGCGCACCCCCGACACGCTGACCCTGGACGCGCTGATCCGCGACAAGATCGGCGGCGGCGACTGGTCGCGCCACCGTGGCGGCGCGGATTCGCCGTTCGTCAACGTCTCCACCTGGGCGCTGATGCTCACCGGGCGCGTATTCCGGCGCCGGGACGGCTCACAGCAAGACCTCGGCGAGATGATGCTCGGCGTGGTGCGCCGCCTCGGCGAGCCGGTGGCGCGCGCGGCGGTCAGCGAGGCCATGCGCCTGATGGGGCGCCAGTTCGTGCTCGGGCGCGATATCGACGAGGCGCTGGAGGAGGCGCGCGAGGCGGGTGCACAGGGCTACGCGTACTCGTTCGACATGCTCGGCGAGGCGGCGCGCACCGAAGCCGACGCGCAACGCTATTTCCTCGCCTACTCCCAGGCGGTGACCGCGATCGCCCGTCACGCGCAGGCAAGCGACACGCACGACAATCACGGCATCTCCGTCAAGCTCTCGGCGCTGCATCCGCGCTACGAGTTCGTGCAACGCCGCCGGGTGAGGCGCGAGCTGGTGCCCCGGCTGGCGGCCCTGGCCGAGCAGGCGCACGCGGCCAATATCGGGCTCAGCGTCGACGCCGAGGAAATGGACCGCCTCGACCTCTCGCTCGACGTGATCGAGGCGGTGCTCAGCGCTCCGAGCCTCGCCGACTGGCCGGGCTTCGGGGTGGTGGTGCAGGCCTATTCCAAGCAGGCGCCGGCGGTGCTGGAGTGGCTCGATGCGCTGACCGACTCGCTCGACCGGCGCATCGCCGTGCGCCTGGTCAAGGGCGCCTACTGGGACGCGGAGATCAAGGCCGCGCAGGTGCTCGGGCTCGCCAGCTACCCGGTGTTCACCAGCAAGGCGGCGACCGACGTCTCCTACCTGGCCTGCGCCGAGCGACTCCTGGACTGCCCGAACGTGTTCCCGCAGTTCGCCACCCACAACGCCCACACCGCCAGCGCCATCGTGGAGATCGCCGCCGGGCGGGCCTTCGAGTTCCAGCGCCTGCACGGCATGGGCGAGGCGTTGCACCAGCGCCTGCGCGACGAGCACGGCAATCGCTGCCGCGTGTACGCGCCGGTCGGCGTCCACAAGGACCTGCTCGCCTACCTCGTGCGCCGCCTGCTGGAGAACGGGGCCAACAGTTCGTTCGTACACCAGGTGCTCGACCGCGGGGTGGCGGTGGAGACGGTGGTCGCCGATCCGCTGGCCGCGCTCGCCAGCGCCCGGGAACGCCCGGCACGGATCGCGCTGCCGCCGGACCTGTTCGGCACGCGGCGCAACTCGCGCGGCTTCAACGTCAACGACCCGCTGGACGCGGCCAGGCTCGAGGCGTGGATGAAGCCCTGGCGCGAAGCCCGTTGGGAGGCCCATCCACTGGTGTCGGGCGGCCCCGCCGTGGCGGCCCCCGGCGAACCCGTCTACAACCCGGCCGACCGGCGCGACTGTGTCGGCTTCGTGCGCGAGGCGACGCTCGAGCACGTGACGGCCGCGTTGCAGGCGGGCGCCGACGCCGGGCCGGCCTGGGACGCGGCGGGTGCCACCGACCGCGCGGCGATCCTGCGCCGGGCGGCCGACCTCTACGAAGCGCACACCGGCGAGTTGCTCGCGCTGGCCAGCCGCGAGGCCGGCAAGACCCGGCTCGACGGGCTGCTGGAGATCCGCGAGGCGGTGGATTTCCTGCGCTACTACGCCGGGCAGGCCGAGGCCCGCTGGGGCGAGGGCGCGCGGCGTGCCCTCGGCACGGTGGTGTGCATCTCGCCCTGGAACTTTCCGCTCGCGATCTTCACCGGCCAGGTCGCCGCCGCGCTGGCCGCGGGCAACGCGGTGCTGGCCAAGCCGGCCGAGCAGACGCCGCTGATCGCGTTTCGCGCCGTGCAACTGCTGCACGAGGCCGGGGTGCCGCAAGCGGTCCTGTCGCTGCTGCCGGGGCCGGGCCAGCGCATCGGCGCGGCGCTGGTCGCCTCGAGCGCCGTGGACGGCGTCTGTTTCACCGGCTCCACCGACACGGCCCGCGCCATCGACCGTACCCTGGCCGGCCAAGGCAACCCCGGCGCGGTGCTCATCGCCGAGACCGGCGGGCTGAACGCCATGCTCGTCGACTCCACCGCCCTGCCCGAGCAGGCCGTGCGCGACATCGTGCAGTCGGCGTTCCAGAGCGCCGGCCAGCGTTGCTCGGCGCTGCGGCTGCTGGTGGTGCAGGAGGAGATCGCCGAAACGCTGCTCGGGATGCTCGCCGGCGCCGTACAGGAGCTGGAGATCGGCGATCCGTGGGATCCCGCCACGGATGTCGGCCCGGTCATCGACGCAGCGGCCCGCGCGGCCATCGAGGCCCATTGCGAAACGCTGGAGGCCGAGGGCCGGCAACTGCTGATGCACTATCCGCCGCCCGCCACCGCGCAGGGAACCTTCGTCCCGGTGGCCGCCTACCGGCTGGAGGCCATCGAGGACCTCACCCGGGAGGTCTTCGGCCCGGTGCTGCACGTGACGACCTTCCACGCCGCCGACCTCGACGCCACGGTGGCCCGCATCAACGCGCAGGGCTACGGCCTCACGCTCGGCATGCACAGCCGTGTCGACGAGCGCATGGACCGGGTCTGCAGCCTGGCGCAGGTCGGCAACGTGTACCTGAACCGCAACCAGATCGGCGCGGTGGTCGGGGTGCAGCCGTTCGGCGGCGAAGGGCTGTCCGGCACGGGGCCCAAGGCGGGCGGTCCGCTCTACCTCTATCGACTGAGTCGCGAGGTGGACGCCGCCGCGGCGCCCGGTGCCGCTGCACCGATCGCCGGCGGCCTGGCCGGCGATCTAGCGGCGGCGTGCGAGCGCGGGCCTGCGGCCCTGCGAGCGCCTACCGCCGTGGCTCTGCGGCGGGCGGCGGCCGTCGACCGCGGCCCGTGCGCCCTGAGTGGGCCGACCGGTGAGCGCAATCACTATTCGCTGCACCCCCGCGGCCTGACCCTGTGCACCGGCGGCGGCGACGATCCCGGCGCGGCGCTGGCGGCCCAATGCATGCTGGCGGTGATGGCCGGCAACCCGGTGGCCTTGTGGGAGGATGCAGACCCGGCGGCAGCCGCCGCCGTCGCCGACCTGCTCCACCAGGTCGGCATCCCCGTCGAGGACGCGCGCGTGGTCAGCGGCGAGCTGCCCGAGCTGTGCCGCGTGCTCCGGCCGCGACTGGCCGCTTGCGACGGCGGGCCGCAGCTGGTCGCGCTGCGCCGCGCCCTGGCCGGCAACGACGGTCCGCTGGCACCGGTGCTCGATTCGCGGGCGGCGCCGGCCTTGTTTCACGTCGAGCGCGTCGTCTCCGAAGACACCACGGCCTCGGGCGGCAACGCGCGGCTGCTCGCGCAATCCTGAGGCAGTTCGACGACACCACGAGAGCGGCCGTCGCCGCCTGGGCAGCGGGCGCCGGACGCGGTAGGCAGCTGACCCGCCGGCACGTACCTGCCCTCACCTTGTCGACACGCAAGCGCCGCGTGGCTCGCCATGAAGTTGATCGCGGAGCGGCACCAATGGGGTCCGCGACGACCGGCCGGGTTCGGCGCCCTCAGTAGTAGTAGCGGTACTGGCTGGCCGGGAACACCACCGTACCCAGCACCTGTCCGAGGTTCGTCAACGGCGAGGCTTTGAGCCCGGCGCTCGACAGGGTGTAGAGGAACGCCTCGTCGTCGCCGGTCATCACCACCGAGCGCCGCGGGTGGGCCAGCCACTGCAGGGCCAGCCCGTCGCGGCGGCACAGGTCCGACAACGGCTGGGCCCCGCCCTCGGGGCAGTAAGCCGCGCGCGCCAGGTCGCTGTGGCTGACCCGGCCGATCTCGCGGATGCCCGTCGCGGGATCGATGCGAAAGGCGATGAAGCCGTTGAACAGTGTGTCGCCGCGCGAGTAGCTGAGCGGAATCGCGAGCAGCTGCAACGGCGCGTAATAGGTGAACGCGTGGTGGTCGTAGCCGGCCTCGCTCCAGCTGTAGCCGGTGCCGTCCATGGCCGGAACATGGGCGGCCACGCGGCGCGGCTGGTCGAGGTCGCCGACGTCGAAGATCTGCAACTGCACTTCCCACGACGCGCCGGCGGCGGTCCCGGCGCGCCCGATGGTGAGCAGGTGGCGGTCGTCGATCGGGTGCATGTAGGTGCTGAAGCCGGGGATCTCGAGCTCGCCGCGCAGCACCGGCGCCCGCGGGTCGGACAGATCGAACGAGAACAACGGGTCGATCTGGCGGAACGTCACCACGAACCCCCGCTCGCCCACGAAGCGGCTGCTGAAGATGGTCTCGCCGGGCGCGAAGCCGTTGACGGCACCGGCCACACGGAGTTCGCCGCGCCCGGTGTCTTCGAGCACGCTCAGGTGGTTGCTGCTGGTCCGCGTACGCCCGCCGGTCCACTGCGTGCTCGCGACGCGCAGGTAGCCCGCGTGCTCGCTGAACGCGAACGAATCGCGAACGTGCCCGGGGACGCTGCCGGTGGCGCTGTAGCGCGGCACCCGTTCGCCGATCTCGAAGCGATGCACGGCCGTCTGCTCGCTCTGCGCCTCGCGCCACCACCAGCCCGAGCTCGGCTGGCTGACGTACAACGACTCGGCATTGGCGTAGACGACGGAGCCGTTGCCCACCACCGAGGCCGAGCGCGGATCGCTGCCGTCGCCGGCCAGGCTGGTCACGGTGAGCAGCTCCGGCCACAGGGTGTCCACCCCCGGGTGGAAGACGTCGCCGCACTGCACCAGCGCGCTGCGCAGATCGCCGTCGCGCAGGGCGGGCAGCAGCTCGAGGGGTTCGAGCGCCAGCACGAACTCGTGCACCAGCTCGGCGATCAGGCGCTCGAGCTCGGCACGGCGCGGGCTCGCCGCCGGCGCCTCGCCCAGCGACCAGTACTCGTCGAGCCAGGGCGCCAGGCGCTGGTCGCTCCACAGCTGCGGCGGCACGCCCAGGCCGGTACGCGACACCAGGTGCAAACGCCCCTGCGTGCGGCGCGTGGCGACGTGGTGACCGTCGATACGCAGGCGCCGCTCGATGCGCGGCGCGGCCGGGTCGCCGACGTCGACGAACAGCAGTTCGACGGCCGGATCCACCGGCGGCGCGATGTCGGGGGCGGCGATCGCATCGCCCGCGCCCGGCTCGAGCGCGTAGAACACCTCCGTGGCCGCCACCACGATCACGCGGGCGGCGGCCTCGTCGAGGTAAAGCCCGAGCGGGCGGGCCTCGAGGTCGAGGCGCCCGAGTTCGGCCAGCTCGCCCGGCGGGAAACCGCGGGCGATCAGCAGCAGGTTGGCGCTGATGGTGTACAGGCGCCCGTCGCTGCCGGCCTTGACCAGGTCGGCCTCGTCGACCCCCGCCTCCTGGGTGTTGGTTCGCGAGACGTCGTCCGGAGCGTTGGCGTTGCCGCCGCCGGCTTCGGGCGCCCCGGCCAGAACCCCGTCGTCGGCGAAAGCCTCGCAGTCGGCGCACACGGCAAACGGCGTGCGCAGCAGCGACGTCAGCCAGGCCTGCTCGAGATAGGCCCGCAACCCGTCGCAGCTCTGCGCCTTCTGCAGCCGCAGCGTGGCGGCCGGCGCGACCTCGCCGGGCGGGCTGGAATTGCCGTCCGGGTCGAGGTCCAGGCACGCCGTCAGCGTCAACGCCAGTGCCGCGGGCAACAACAGTCTCACCCTTGCAACGTGCGCCATAGTCGCCTCTCTGCTCCAGGATTGCGGTGCCGGCCGGCGGCTGCAGCCACCTTGCGCACGGCCAGCGGATCGCGCCAGTGTAGTACGAATCGGCGGGCGGCGAAGTGCACGGCTCACAAAACGGCCGCGGCCCGCACGGCCGCGCGCGGCCAACGCTGCGCCCGCCACGCCGGCGCGCACGAGCGGCGGTCGGGGGTGGGCCGGCGGGGGGCGCCGAACCCGCCGGGCGATACCGACTGGCTGCGGCGCGCCGGTTTTTGCATAATTCGCGGGCACGCCCGCACCGCGAACAGCCACAAACAAGACCGCCGATGCGAATCGCCCTGCTGGAAGACGATCCCGACCAGGCCGACCTGGTGGCGCTGTGGCTCGGCGAGGCGGGTTACCAGTGCGCGCGCTACGCCGCCGGGCGACGACTGATGAGCGCCGCCAAGCAGGAAAGCTACGACCTGATGATCCTCGACTGGAAGCTGCCGGACCTGAGCGGCATCGAGGTGCTCGCGTGGCTGCGGGCGAATCTCGACTGGCCCATCCCGGTGCTGTTCGTCACCCAGATGGACACCGAAGACGACGTGGTGCGGGCGCTCGAGGCCGGCGCCGACGACTACATGACCAAACCGGTGCGCGAGCGCGAGCTGCTGGCCCGGGTCGCCGCCCTGTCGCGCCGCGCGGTCGCCCGCGAAACGGAGCAGCAACTGGCGTTCGGCAACTACCGCTTCGACCTCGCCACCCAGCAGGCCTCGCTCGACGGTGCGCCGGTCAGCCTGACCGGGCGCGAGTTCAGCCTGGCGACGTTCCTGTTCCGCAACCATGGCCGGGTGCTGTCGCGCGGTCACATCCTGGAGAGCGTGTGGGGTTCCTCGTCGAACCTGACCACGCGCAAGGTCGACACCCACGTCAGCCGGATCCGCAGCAAGCTCGGCATCAGGCCGGAGAACGGCTGGCAGCTACGCGCCATCTACCAGCACGGCTACCGCCTGAGCCCGGTCGACGACGGCACCGAAACCTGACACCCGCCCACCCGCAACACTCAAGGTCAATTCCATGGACTCTCCCGAAACCAACGAGCATCCTCATCACGCCCCCAGCGGGCCCGCCGATACGCCTCACTCGCCAGGCGCCCCGGCACAGGCAGCCGAAAGCGGTGCGGAGAACGTCGACAAGATCCGCGACATCCTGTTCGGCTCCAACATGCGCGAGTACGAGCAGCGCTTCGCGGCGATGGAAGAGCGCCTGAGCGCCGAGATCAAGAACCTGCGCAGCGACAGCGAGCGCCGTCTCGACAAGCTCGAGGAGTTCCTCACCAACCGGGTCAACCAGATGCAGCAGTCGCTGCAGGACGAAAAGCGCGAGCGCGGCACCGCCGACCAGGACCTGGGCAACCAGCTGCGCGGGGCCAAGCAGGAGGTCGACCAGGCGCTCGGGCAGTTGCGCGACGACCTCAACCGCAAGTCCGAGGCGGCCGCTCAGGAACTGCACACCAGTTTCAAGGACCTGATGCAGCACGTCGGCCAGGTACGCAGCGAGCTCGGCGAGCAGATGAGCCGCGAGAGCGCCCAGTTGAACGCCCAGAAAGTCGGCCGCGACGACCTCTCGGTCCTGCTCACCAACCTGGCCATGAACCTTGCCAGCGATCAATCCACAACCCCGTCCGGCGACTGAGGCGGCGCCCGCCGGGCGCTCGCGGTTGGAGGAACTTCGCGAACTGCTGTTCGGCGGCGAACGCCAGCGACTCGACAAGCTCAGCCGCCGGCTCGAAGACCCGCGCGTGCGTGCACGCGACCTCGCGCTGGTGCTGCCGGACTCGCTGACGGTGAGCGCGCACGCGCACCCGGAACGACTCAAGAGCGCCCTGCAGAGGCCGGTCGAGCAGTGCATCCAGGAGTCGGTGTCGCGCGACAAGAAGTTCTTCGCCGACATCCTGTTCCCGGTCATCGGCCCGGCGATACGCAAGTCCATCGCCGAGGCCCTGCGCGAGTTCGTGACCTCGATCAACGAGGCGGTCGAGCACACCTTCTCGCCCACCGGCATCCGCTGGCGGCTCGAGGCGCTGCGCACACGCAAGACCTTCGGCGAGGTGGTGCTCAAGCACACGCTCGTCTATCGCGTGGACCAGGTGTTCCTGATCGAGAACAACAGCGGGCGGTTGATGCACCACGCGTCCCACCCGGATGCCTTTTCGCAGGACAGCGACGCGGTGTCGGCGATGCTCACCGCGATCCAGGATTTCATGCAGGACTCGTTCGCCACCGGCGAGGAGAACCCGCTGCACACGGTAGAGATGGGCGAGTACCTGCTCTACCTCGCGCACGGCCCGCACGCGACGCTGGCGGGGCTGGTGCGGGGCGTGGCGCCGCCCGAACTGCGCGAACGGTTCAACGCCCTGCTCGACGTGCTGCACGATCGCCACCGCGGCCTTTTGATGCGCTTCGACGGCAATCGCCAGCACCTGGCGAAACTCGCCCCGATGTTCGACGACCTGCTGCTCTCGGCGGCGCGCCCGCGTCGACGTCTCACGTTGTGGAAGTCGCCGGCGTTGTGGCTGGTGCTCGCGCTCGTGCTGGCATCCGGCGTGTGGCTGTACCGCGACTACCAGCAGCGACTCACCGCCGAGCGCCTGCAGTCGGCGTTCAGCGGCGAACCGGGCATCGTCCTGCTGGACGTGGCACGCGCCGGTTCCGATTTCACGGTCTCCGGGCTGGCCGACCCGCTGGCGCGCCGGCCCGAGGAGATCCTCGCCGCACTGCGCCTCGAGGACGTCGACGTCCGACTCGACTTCGCGCCGTACACCGCCGCTGGCGGGCAGTTCGACCTGGCCCGCGCGCGCCGGGCGCTGCAGGTACCGGACAGCGTGATCACCCGCCTGCGCCCCGACGGCGTGCTGGAACTCGCCGGTTTTGCGCCCGGCGAGTGGATCGAGCGCCTGCGCTCGACAGTTCTGCTGGCGCCGGGCGTGAGCGGGCTCGACTTGCGCGCGCTCGAAGTCGACCCGGGCGAACTCGAAGCGTTGCGCCGCCAACAGGCCGAACGCGAGCGCGCCGAGCGCGGGCGCGCGGCGGCGCAACGGGCGCTCGATGAACAACGCCGGGCCGAAGCGGCACGCCAGCGCGAGCAACGCCTGGCCGAGCAACGCCGCGCGGAAACCGAACGCCTGGCGAACGAGGCCCGCCTGGTGGCGCTCGGTGGCGAACTCGAAAGCCGCGTGTTCCGGTTCGCGCAGGGCGACACGCTCGCCGCGGACGACGCTTTCGTCGCCGAGACCGGCGAGCGTGTCGCCGAGATCATGGCACTGTGCGAGCGCCTCGCCCGCGACTGCCGCATCGAGGTATTCGGTTTCACCGACGGCATTGGTACGGACGAGCGCAACGCAGCGCTGCGCGCCGCGCGCGCCACCGCCGTGCGCGAGCGTCTCTCGCAGGCCGGCAACAGCGACGAATGGTTCTCGATCGTCGATCCCGGGCCCGCCCGCACGGGGCTTGCGGACCCGGCGCTGCGCAAAGCGCAACTGCGCCTCGCCGGCACCGGCCCACGATGACGGCAATCACCAAGAAGATCTGCCTGGTGGGCGACTTCGCCGTCGGCAAGACCAGCCTGGTCGCACGCTTTGTGAAGAATGTTTTCAACGAAAAATACATCACCACGGTCGGTGTTAAGATCGATACCAAACAACAACAAGTGGGCGAACATGAACTGAAACTGGTGATCTGGGACATCGCCGGCGAAAACGCCATCGCCGGCACGCGTGCCTCTTACCTGCGCGGCGCTTCCGGCTATTTGCTGGTCGCCGACGGGACGCGCCCCGACACCCTGGAAACCGCCATCGACATCAAGCGACAGGTCGACGCGATCGTCGGCGAAGTGCCCTTCGTCGGCTTGCTCAACAAGGTCGACCTCACCGACCTGTGGGACATCCCCGAGAGTCAGTTCGACGGGCTGCTCGCGCGCGGCTGGGACTTCGTCAAGACCAGCGCCATGAGCGGCGAGGGGGTGGAGCAGGCGTTCGAGCGGCTGGGCGCGCGCCTGCTGGAGCAATGAGCGAGGCACTGCCCGAGGCCGTACAGGCCTACCTGCGCGGCGCGCTGCTGGAAACGCTCAACCCGTTGTGCGTCGAGTTGGACGGCGCCTGGCGCGTGAGCCGTCACTGGGGCGAGCCTGCGACCTACGGGCTGGCCCCGCTGGCCCGGGGCGAAGACGCCCTGGAGCGTTTTCCGGTGCTGGTCGGCACCGGCGACGCCGAGCAGGCGCTGGCCCTCAAGTTCGTCGAGATCGCCGAGGACCACATCGCCCACGTGCACATCGTGCCGCACGGCGCGCAACGTTATCTCTTGCTGCTGGACGCCGGCGCCGAGCACGAGCACCTGCAGGGCGTGCAGCAAACGTTTCACGACGCCAAGCTGCGCAGCTTCTACGACCGGCGCTTGCTCGACAAGCTCAAGCGTGCGCAGGCCGAACTCGAGGAGAAGAAACGCGAGGCGGAATCGGCCAGCGCGCTCAAGAGCCAGTTCATCGCCTCCATGTCGCACGAATTCCGCACCCCGCTGACCTCGGTCATCGGATACGCGGACCTGTGCGCCGGCGGACACGCGCTGTCGCCCGGGCAGCAGACCCGTTGCGCGCAGGCCGTCGGTCGCAACGCCCGCTACCTGCTGCACCTCGTCGACAACATCCTCGACGAGGCACGCCTGGCGGCCGACATGCTCGAGCTGCGCCCCGGGCCGTCGTCGCTCGACGACCTCGCCGCGAGCCTGCGCGACCTGTTCGAACCGCTCGCCGCCGAGCGCGGGATCGCCTTCGACCTCGCGCTGAAGACCGGCAGCGGCGGCACCGTCGAGGTCGACGGCGTGCGCTTGCAGCAGGTGCTGGTCAACCTCATCGCCAACGCCGTGAAGTTCACCGAAGCCGGTGGCGTCACGGTGGAGATCGGGTTTGCCCACGGCGTGTTCGCGGCGCGCATCGCCGACACCGGCCCCGGGATCGATCCCCGCGAGCAGCAACGGATCTTCGCGCCTTTTCAGCGCGCCGGCACGGCCGCGCAAGCCGGCGCGGGCCTCGGCCTTTCGATCACGCGCCGGTTGCTGGAACTCATGGGCGGCAACCTGACCCTGGATTCGGCGCCGGGTGCCGGCACCCGCTGGCGACTCGAGCTGCCGGTCGAACCGGCGTCGGCCCCGCCGCAGCCGGCGGACGGGCTCGGCGCGGTGCGGCAGGCACCGGGACAGCTCGGCGGTACGGTGCTGCTGGTCGAGGACAACCCGGACATCGCCGACCTCGTGCGCCTGTACCTGTCCGACAGCGACGTCGCCCTCAACTGCTGCTCGTGCGGCGAGGAGGCGATCGCCGCCGCGCGCCGGCAGGACCCGGACGTGGTGCTGGTCGACCTGAGCCTGCCCGACATGGACGGCTTCGAGCTGGTGCGCCGGTTGCGCGAGGCGGGCTGCGCCGGCGTCGCAATCGCGTTCAGCGCCGCCATCGCCGATCCGGTCATCGCCCGCGCCCGCGCTGCCGGCATGACCGAGTTCCTGGCCAAACCGATCACCCGCGAGTCGCTGTTCGAGACCCTGGGCCGCCACCTCGGCACCCACGCACCGCAGACGAGCGCCGCGCAGCGACGCGCAGGCCGCGCGCCCGATGCCCGCCGGGCGCTGTTCGAGCGCTACCGGGAATCGCTGCCGGAAAAACGCCGGCGGATCGCGTTGCTGAGCGCCCGTCACGCCGCCGGCGGGGAGGCGCGCAGCCAACTCCACGAGGCTTTGCACCAGCTGGCGGGCTCGGCGCCCTCTTACGGCTTCGACGCGATCGGCGCCGCGGCGCGCACTGCCCTGGACCTCGTACGCAACACGGCCTCCCCGCCCACCGCGATCGACGCGGCGCTCGACGCCCTGCTGGAGGCGTTCGACGCCGCCATCGGCGCACCGCCCGCGTTGGACAGCACGGCCTCGGGTTTCGAATAGCAGCGCAAACCCCGCATCGTCTGACGATCCAGCCGAGGCGTGAATCTCGTCCGCGGTTGCATACCGAGCGCTGAACCGATCATCAGCGGGATTGAGCGAGTCCCGCAACGTCCACATCGAGCCCGCATGAGTCCCGGTGACGACTCATGGTTATAGACACCCGTGGCAGTCGAGGAACTCCGCCGCGGCGAAGGCCCGCCCGGGCCGTCAACGGCGCACCAACCGCGCGTCGGCAACCTCGGCGTCATGCCGCACATTCGCCGTAGTGGCGCCGCCGGTTGTCGGCATCGTCTGTTCCCTCATCCTCGTTTGCGGTACGTCCGGCTCCCGCCTTTCGAGGCTCCGCTGAGGAACCCGCCCGGCTCCGCGATAGCGGACCGACGGGGCGCCGGTCGCGTGCAGTGGATGCGACGCCGGCATCGAATGTTTGCTTGACTGTATGTTGCGCGACGTACGAGGCTTCCCGAACCCACTTACGGAGCCCGCCGTGAACGAGACCGCAAAGCAGGATGAGCAGATCCGCGCGACCTTTCGCAACGCCGAAGAGCAGGGTCTCAAGGTCGCCATCCAGGGTAAGGTCGTGGCGATCCTGTTGGTAGTGCTCTACCTCGTCGCCACGCGGGGTCTGATCGCCGCGCCGGCCTTTCTGCTCGCCGGCGGCCTGTTCGCCGCCCTCGGGCTCTGGCACTACCGCATCATCGGTTCGAGCAGCGATCGGCCGTGGGTCAAGTACGTCTTCCTGAGTCTCGACATTGCGCTGCTGTCGATCCTGGTTGCGGTCGGGCCGACCGATCTGAATTACGACCTGCCGAAGGCCTTGATCTTCCGATTCGACGTCTTCCCCTACTACTTCCTGTTCATCGCTGTCGCCGGTTTCAGCTTCTCACCAGGGCTAATGCTATGGGCCGGTATTGCCGGGAGCGCGGGCTGGCTGGGCGCCTACGTGCACGTCCTCGCCGGCGCTGCCAACGTGCTCCAGTGGTCCGACATACCGAACGGTGCCACGCGCCAACAGTTCCTGTCCGTGTTCCTGAGCCCGGACTTCCTGCCTTTCGGCAGCCGGGTGCAGGAGGCGCTGGTGCTGATCACCATCGCGGCGTTGCTTGCGGTGGTGATGCGCCGAGCGAGGAACACGGTATTCGCCCATCTCGAGGCCGAAGCGGAGCGGCGCAATGTGAACGAGCTCTTCGGCCGGCACGTTCCGCGAGCAGTGGCCGACCTCATGATTGCCGGGCGCGGGGAGTTGGCGCCGACGGAGCGTGAGGCCACGGTGCTCTTCGCGGACGTCGTCGGCTTCACCGCGCTCACGGAGAAGCTCGGGCCCGCCGGGATAACCGACGTGCTGAACGCCTACTTCGACGACGCGGCGAACATCATCGGCGCTGAGGGCGGAATCATCACGCAGTTCCAGGGCGATGCGATCCTTGCGGTGTTCAACCTTCCGGCAGCCGACCCGGAACACGCGGCGCGCGCCTTGCGAGCGGGGATCGCGCTGCTCGAACGGGTTCGCGAGTCGACGTATGGCGGCGAGAAGATCGCCATCCGCGTCGGTATCAACACCGGGAACGTGGTCGCAGGCAACGTGGGCGGTGGCGGGCGCGAGAACTACACAGTGCACGGCGACGCGGTAAACGCGGCGGCCCGCCTGGAAGCCTTGAACAAGGATCTAGGAACCCACCTCATCGTTTCGGCCTCGACCGCGACCCGGGCCGGCGAGGCGGGGCTGGAACGCGTCGGTGCGGTGGAGTTGCGCGGCCAGAGCCAGCTGAGCGAGGTCTTCACGCGCCGCGAAACCTGAACGCAAATCCGACGCAGCACGGTCCGTCTTGCGTCGACCATCGCCGGATCAAAGCTGCCACGGACGAGTGGTCAGCCATCAACCGGAAGGGCGAGAAAACCGCCGGACTCGCTACCGGCTGATCGCGCAAGGACCGGGGGCATTCGCTGTTCGCTGCGCCCCGTCCCGAAATTCGGCCCGCCGCCGGGCGCGACGAGTGCGTCCGCGAAAAGTCGCTCCCGGCGATCTTGTCGACCCCCCGGGCTCTCAGCCGCCCCTGCCCAACAGGGAAGCCCCTGGCGGCGGCTTTTCCCGGCCGAGCCCTCGCCCGCCACAATCACGACGTGCCGGCGACGCGCACAGCGCGGTTGCGGTGTCGAACGATGCCGCGTTTTGCTGGCGCAGCGACCATCCAGACGCCGGCCTGGCGCAGGCCAAACAGCCAGGGTGAGCCTGGCAGGTCAATTATCGAATCCGGGACCGGCGCTCGCAGGAACTTCGTCACACCCCCACGCCTTGGGCGAAATCGATCGCTGTCGGCGACAACGACCATCCGGGTTTTCGATTTGGCGGATACGACCATTGCTGCTTAAATAGCGCGATTTCTCGCCTGGAGCCCCAGCCATGACAACCGACCGAGCCGCGCGCGTGTCGCTGACACCCACCGGCGACCCCTGGCTGCTGACGCCAGGCCCGCTCACCACCTCCGAGGAGACCAAGGCCGCCATGCTCCACGACTGGGGCTCGCGCGACCAGGCGTTCATCGACACCAACGCCCGGGTGCGCGAGCGGCTGCTGGGCATCGCCAATGCCGCCGCCACCCACGTGTGCGTGCCGGTGCAAGGCAGCGGTACTTTCGCCGTCGAGGCGACGCTCGGCACGCTCATCCCGCGTGACGGCAAGGCGCTGATCCTGGTCAACGGCGCCTACGGCAAGCGCATGGCGAAGATACTGGACTACGCCCGCCGCGCCTACGTGGTGCAGGAGACGCCGGAGGACGAGCCGCCGGTGCTCGAGACGCTGGACGGGGCGCTGGCCGCGGAGCCCGCGATCACCCACGTGCTGGTCGTTCACTGCGAGACGACGTCGGGCATTCTCAACCCCCTCGCGGAGATCGCCGGGATCGTGGCACGCCACCGCCGCTCGCTGCTCGTCGATGCCATGAGCGCTTTCGGGGCAATCGCGCTCGACGCCGCGGCGCTGCGCTTCGACGCGGTCATGGCATCGTCGAACAAGTGCCTGGAAGGCGTGCCGGGGATGGGCTTCGCCCTGATCCGCCGCAGCGTGCTGGAAGCGTGCGCGGGCAACGCCCATTCGCTGAGCCTGGACCTGCACGACCAGTGGCGGGCCATGGAGGCCAACGCGCAGTGGCGCTTCACGCCGCCCACGCACGTGATCGCCGCCTTCGACAAGGCCCTCGACCAGTTCGAGGCCGCCGGCGGCGTCGCCGGGCGGTTCGCGCGCTACACGGAGAACTGCCGCATCCTGGTCGAGGGCATGCGTGCGCTCGGCTTCCAGACGCTGCTGCCCGACGCGCTGCAGGCACCGATCATCGTCACCTTCAGGATGCCGGCCGACCCGGCGTTCGACTTCCAGGTCTTCTACGAGCGGGTCAAGGACCGGGGTTACGTGCTCTATCCGGGCAAACTGACCGTCGCCCCGAGCTTCCGGATCGGCTGCATCGGGCACCTGAGCGCCGAGGACATGCGCCGGGCGCTGGCGGGCATCGGCGAGGTGCTGGCCGAGATGGGGGTCGCCGACGGTGCCCCGGCCCGGGCCGCCTGAGCGGGGCCGCCATGAGCGAGCGCACCGGGATCAACGTCAACGGCCGTGACTACGCCTGGCCGCGCCAGCCCGTGGTCGTCGTCTGCATCGACGGCTCGCAGCCGGAGTACATCGAGGAGGCGGTGGCCGCGGGTCACATGCCCTTCACCGCCGGGATGCTCCGGCGCGGCGCCGACCTGCGCGGCGACTGCGTGGTCCCGAGCTTCACCAACCCCAACAACCTGTCCATCGTCACCGGTGTCGCACCCGACGTGCACGGCATCTCCGGCAACTTCTTCCTCGACCCGGAGTCCGGCCAGGAAGTGATGATGAACGAGCCGCGGTTGCTGCGCGCGCCCACCCTCTTCCAGGCCTTCCACGAGGCCGGCGCGAAGATCGCCATCGTCACCGCCAAGGACAAGCTGCGACGGCTGCTGGGACACGGCCTCGCGTTCGGCTCGGGGCACGCCGTGTGCTTCTCCTCGGAGAAAGCGGATGCGACCACCCTGGCCGAGCACGGCATCGACAAGGCGCAGGCGCTGGTCGGCATGCCGGTGCCCGATGTCTACTCGGCCGAGCTCTCGGAGTTCGTCTTCGCCGCGGGCGTCGAGCTCATGCAGCGCATGCGCCCCGACATCATGTATCTCTCCACCACGGACTACATCCAGCACAAGCACGCGCCGGGAACGCCGGTCGCCAACCGTTTCTACGCGATGATGGACGAGTACTGGGCGCGCCTCGACGGCGCGGGCGCGATCCTCGGGCTGACCGCCGACCACGGCATGAACGCCAAGTTCGACGCCGCCGGCGAGCCCGACGTCATCTTCCTGCAGGACGTGCTCGACGAGATGCTGGGTGCGGGTGTCGCGCGGGTGATCCTGCCGATCACCGACCCGTACGTCGTGCACCACGGCGCACTCGGCTCGTTCGCAACGGCCTACCTGCCGCACGGCACCGACGTCGACGCGGTGGTCCGGCAGTTGGCGTCGATCGCCGGCATCGAGGCCGCCTACACCAACGCGGTCGGCTGCGAGAAGTTCGAGCTGCCCAACGACCGTCTGGGCGACGTCATCGTCACCGCGACCACGCACAAGGTCATAGGTACCAGCCCGGCGCGCCACGATCTCACCCAACTGAAAGAGCCACTGCGCTCCCACGGCGGCGCCTGCGACCGGCGCGTGCCGATCATCGTCAGCCGGCCCCTCGACGGCACCGTGCCGCAACGCCGACTGCGCAACTTCGATATCTTCGACCTCGTGCTGAACCACGCAGCCTGAGGTCGCAACGGGGAACCCCAGCCATGGGCACACCAGTCAAGACGATCAAAGAGTCGATGCGCATCGGCGGCGCCAGGGTCGAGGGCGAGGCCGGCCGGATCGAGGTCATGAACCCCTACACCGAACAGGTGGTCGGCACCGTGCCGCGGGCCGGCACCGGGCAGGTCCGCGAGGCGTTCGAGATCGCCAACGACTACCGAGCGACGCTGACCCGTTATGAGCGACAGCAGATCCTCGCCCGCACCGCGGAGCTGCTGAACGCTCGCCGCGACGCGATCTCCGACCTGATCACGGCCGAGTGCGGCCTGTCGAAGAAGGACTCGCTCTACGAGGTGGGCCGCGCGTTCGACGTGTTCACCCTGACCGGGCAGCTCTGCATCCTGGACGACGGCGAGGTCTTCTCCTGCGACCTGACGCCGCACGGTCAGCAGCGCAAGATCTTCACCCAGCGCGAGCCGCTGCAGGGCGTCATCAGCGCGATCACGCCGTTCAACCACCCGCTGAACATGGTCGCGCACAAGATCGCGCCCAGCATCGCCACCAACAACCGCATGGTCTGCAAGCCGGCGGAAGCGACCCCGCTGACGGCGTTGCTGCTCGCCGACACCCTCTACGAGGCGGGCCTGCCGCCGGCGATGTTCCAGGTCGTCACCGGCCTGCCGCAGGACATCGGCGAGGAGATGATCACCAACGAGCACATCGACCTCATCACCTTCACCGGCAGCGTCGCGGTGGGCAAGATGATCGCTGCCAGGGCGGGCTACCGGCGCACGGTGCTGGAACTCGGCGGCAACTCGGCACTGATCGTCATGGAGGACGCCGACCTCGAGCGCGCCGCCGGCCTCGCCGTCGCCGGGGCGACCAAGAACTCGGGCCAGCGCTGCACGGCCGTCAAGCGAATCCTGGTGGTCGAGTCCGTCGCCGACGACTTCGCCGCGCTGGTCACCGCCAGGGCCAGGAAGCTCGAGGCCGGCGATCCCATGAACCCCGCGACCGACGTGGGCACGGTCATCGACGAGGCGGCGGCGAAGCTCTTTCAGCAGCGTGTGCTCGACGCCGTCGAGGCCGGCGCCACGCTGCTGCACGGCAACGACCGCCGCGGCGCCGTGTTTCCGCCGACCGTCGTCGATCACGTGCCCTGGGACTGCGAGCTGGTGATGGAGGAGACCTTCGGCCCGGCCATCCCGATCGTCCGCGTCAAGGACATCGACGACGCCATCCGCGTGGCCAACGGCACCGCGTTCGGTTTGTCGTCGGGCGTGTGCACCAACCGCTGGGACTACATCGTGCGCTTCATCAACGAGCTGAACGACGGCACGGTGAACATCTGGGAGGTGCCCGGCTACCGCATCGAGATGTCGCCCTTCGGGGGCATCAAGGATTCCGGCCTCGGCTACAAGGAGGGCGTGATCGAAGCCATGAAGAGCTTCACGAACGTCAAGACCTTCTCGCTGCCTTGGACCGCTTAGCTGGCGCCGCGCCTGTAGCCGGCCGCGGCGAGATTTAGGAGCCTTGCCGTCGTGGCGGAGAAGGAGGGCGTCGAACCCTCGGCCTTGCTATTCAAGTCAATGAGTCATCGATCGGGCTGAGCAATCGCCGACCATCTGCGCTCCGCGGAGTTCGCGGACAGCCCGGTGTGTTGAATCCGATCTCCACCGCCCCCCTGGCGGCGCGCGAATTCACACCGACAGCGGTTGTCACCTTTTTCGGAGCGTAGCCCTCCGCCGAACCACGTCATGCTGCGGCGCCGCATGACTTGGTCGGTTGCTGGCGAGGTTTGTGTAAGGTTCGCGAGCGGCCAGGTTCGAGCCTTCGCAGAAGCAACTACGCCAAGTCCTCGAAGACATGTTTGCGCCCAACAGGGCCTCATCCTCATAACCAACAACTCCAGCGAGCTTGCGCAAGTACTCGGGCTGCGCATCGACAACTGGCGTAGTAGCAAGCTCGTGCCCGAGCCATGCACGAGGGCCACCATACGCCTGACTTGATTCTCGCGGTTGTCAGCCGTCTAATCGTCACCTCGAATAGAGGCTAATCGGGGACAGTGCAATGGGGCCACAACTCGGCGGATGTTTGTGTGGGGCTTTGCGCTACGCGGTAAACTCTCCCACACTCGGCGTCGCCGTGTGCACCTGTCACTTCTGCCAGAAGTTGACTGGGTCGGACTACATGGTCGAGCCGCTGTTCGACGCCGCCGATTTCCAGCTGTGCGCCGGGACACCGGCAACCTATGCACATCGCTCTGAGGGCAGTGGAAAACAAGTGACCGTCCATTTTTGCCGTGACTGCGGTACAACGCTTTACCACCGCTTCGAAAGATTTCCTGAACAGGTCGGTGTGTTCGCGGGTACTTTCGACGATCCCGCGTGGTTCGAACGAAGCTCTGAGAACGTCGACTACATGTTCATGGAGACAGCGCGGCGTGGCACCCTTGTTCCGGCTGGATACAGGACGTACACAGGCCACTGCCGGACTTCCGACGGGGCTCCGGTCGAGCCCACGTATTTCACCAGCCACCACCTGTTCGAGTAAAACTAAGTCGATAGTCGACTCCGGGTGGTGCGCGAGCCGTGTTCGTGTTGCATGGCAGCCGTCTGTTGACCGCTTCGTCGGCAACGCGAACAATCAAACCGCCAACGGGAACGTGGTCCAGAATATCGATATACTGCGCCACAGCAGTTTATCCACAGACCCGAACGGCCAAGAGCGGGCCCTCGCTTCTGCCACTCAACGGGATGGGAGCCTGCATCGCGCCGGAGTATAACCGCCGGGGGTGCCAGAACACCCGCGGCGCGGCCATGGCCATCCAGTCACATCGTTCGCAACCGAGTGAAGAGGTGTAGCTTTCTTTCGGCTGAGTTTTGGCACCACACGGGCTCGGCCACGATCGGTTGCCGCGCTGGTCAAGCGCGAAACGGACGTCGCAAGATCAACCGTGGAGAAGAAACAGCCTCATCCGACTTAGCCACCGTCGTCATTTGATTCGCGCAGGCGATGGCATATACACGGGCCGCAGGTTGCTCGAAGCATCGAAAGCCTCGACATCAATGAGTCGTTACTGCCTCTGCCTCGCTGTGGAGCGGGCAATTGGGACCCAGCGCCAACTTCTCGACCAACTCATCGTTACCTCAGTCTTTCTCGATCGCAGTCTCATCGCCGTGAGAACGACGACAGCCAAGCCGGAGATCGCGATCGGACCGAGGCTGAAGGCGCCGCCGTTACGCCCTCTGATCGGGAACGTGGGCACTGCCTGATCATCGTCGATGATCGTGATTGTCGCCGTGTTCGGGACACCGATTTCCGGGAGATCGGCCGGATTCTGACTATTGGGCTGGGTGAGTATCAAGAGGAAGGTTTCGTCTCCTTCAGAGACATCGTCTCCGATCGCCCACACTTCGTAAGTTCTCGGACCCGTATCTCCATCAAAGAAAACAACGGCGTTGTCCTGGACCGTGTCGTACGGGCGGTAGTCCGATCTTGCACGAGCCGTGCCGTCAGCGGTTATGAAGCCGACCGATACGCTGCCCCTGGTACCCTCGGTGCGGATGACGGAAATATCGATCGGGTTCCCGACGAAATCCCCCTCTGGTCCCGAAAAAGTGTCGGACGAGAACTGCAGCACGCCTGCGGGGACGTCGCTGGCACCGATTGTCAGCAGCGCGGTGCCGATTGCACCGACGCCGGCGTTGTCGGAAACATTGGCGAGCGCCAGTATCACGGTCTCGTTGGGTTCTCGCTCTGTATCGTCCACAATCGCGATGTCGAAGCTCCGGTCTGCTCGATCTCCGTCGGCCCAGGTCAGCCTGCCACTCGTAGCAGCGTAGTCATTACCGCCGACCGTCGCGCTGCCGTCGCTGGTTGCATACTCCACCCATACTTCACCGCTGGCAGAGCGCGTGCGCGTTACGGTGATCGTGATGGTGCCGTCGTTCTCATAACCGTAATAGCTGTCGGCACTGAACTGCAGCACGCTGTCATTGTCCTCAATGTGCAGAACCGAAGTATCTGGGCTGCCGAGTACGGCGCCGCCACTCGGGTCACTGAGGGTTAGAATGATCGTTTCCTCGCCCTCTCCGCCAAGCGAGTCGTCGATGATCGGGACCGAAAAGGTCTTGGAATCCGTGTCTCCGTCTGCCCAGGACAGATCGCCCGAGATCGCCGTGTAGTCCACGCCGGCGGTGGCCGTGCCGTCGCCGGTGGCGTAGTGTACGGAGACCGAACCGTTGCCCGGACCAACGCGGCGTACGGTGATCGCCGCCGCACTGCCGCCCTCGCTGACCCGATAGGAGGTGTTGCTGAACACCAGACTGTCGGCTGCAACCGGGTCGGCAATGGTCAGCACCGCGGTAGCCGTCGAACCGAGAATCGCGCCGCTGGGGTTGCTGAGCGTCAGGTTCACTGTTTCACTGCCTTCGGCTACGCCATCGGCAAGTATCGGTACATCGAAGGTCTGGTCGGTTGTGTCGCCGTCGGCCCAGTTCAATGCGCCCAAGACGCCGCCGTAGTCCAATCCTTGGGTGGCGGTACCGTCGCTGGTCGCATAGTTGACGGACACGGCGCCGGTCGCCCCCCCGAGCCTGCGCACCGTGATAGTGGTCGTACCCGCCGCCTCGGAGGCCGTGTAGGTATTGCTGGAGAACGCGACGATCTGCTCGCCCGTGCCGATACCGATTCGTGCGACGAAGACGTCGAAGGCACCGTTGTGAGTGTCATCGAAGGCCGAGTTGATCGGAAAGTCGGTCGAGCGCGTCTTTCCCGTCACGAACACGTCGTCGACGAACCGCGAGTAGACGAGGCCCGCAAGGTCGTCATAGTCGGTTCCGCCGAGACAGTTGGACCAGATCAGGCCCGTTCCGAGCGCGTTCATCTTGGTGACGAAGGCATCCGTGAGTCCGTCACAGCCGGGCGAGATCGGATCCGCGATAGGAAAGTTGGACGAATTCGTCCAGCCGCCGACGTAAGCATTCCCGACGTCGTCCCCGGCGATGCCGCGCCCGGCGTCCGTGCCGCTGCCACCGAGGAACGTCGAGTACAGCAGGCCGCTGCCGGATGCGTTGAGCCGCGTGACGAAGGCGTCCGAGGTGGACGGCCCAGCGCCGTTGAACGTTGCCTGGTACGCGCCCGGGTCGACCGGAAAGTCCGACGACGTGGTAGCGCCCGTCACGAACGCGTTACCCGCTCCGTCGACCGCGATGCCGTAGCCCTCGTCGTCGCCAACACCACCGAGGAACGTCGTGTAGACGATACCTCCGGCGGTCGTCACCTGCGACACGAAGGCATCCGAGTTTCCTCCTCCGTAGTTCGGCTGAAACGCGCCGGGTGTCGCAAAGCCGGAGGTGGTCGTGACACCCGTGACGAATGCGTTGCCGTTCGGACCCACGGCAAGCCCGCGGCCGAGCGTGGAGGACCCGCCGATGAGCGTCGGCAACGCCGTGTTTCCCGATGCACTCACGGGGAGAACGAACGCGCCTGGAGGATTGCCCGCAGTACGGAAATCGATGGACTGCGTCTGCCCGGTGATATAACCATTCCAGGAACTGCCGACGTGGCGAATGGCGATTCCGTAAGCCGCATCGTTGTCGCTGCCGCCGACGTAGCGCGAGAACACCAGAGCGTTGCCCGCCGGCGCCAAGGCGACGTAGAAGGCGTCAAACAGGCCGCCGCGGTAGCTGTTCGATGCCGCCGGAAGGTCGGTCGAGTTCGTATATCCGGTGAGATAGGCGGTACCCGTGGCGTCCACGGCGATGCCTTCGGCCACATCTATGGCGGTGCCGCCGATGAACGTCGAGTACAGCAGCGTGCCCGAGGCGTCCAGCTTGGTGACGAAGATATTCGGCGGCGCGGGATTCGGGACCTGCGCCGGGAACAAGGTCGTTCTGGGAAAATCGGGATTGGTGCCGGGGACCGATATCGTATCTCCGGCCACGTAGACGAAGGAACCGCCTTGGGGATACATGGCGATCCCTCGAGCGATATCATCGCCGGTGCTGCCGAGAAAGGTCGAATAGGACAGGACGGGATCGATGATGAGCGGCAGCGTCGGATCGTATTCGGCCAGCTCGAAGCCGACTTCGGCTCCGTAACCTATAGGGCCTGCGTTGCCTCGGCCGAACAGCTTGTAGTGGCTTGGCACGATCCGTCGCTCGCCGTCGACGATCTGGAAGCTCATCGGGGCACGGAAGACGACCTCACGATCGTCGCCAATCTGTAACCGCAGGTTCCCCCGCTCGTCGACGCGCATCCCCCGGGCACCGTCGAAGGCGAGTCGGACGACACTGGGATCAGCCGCGGGACTGACGACGAAATCGTACTCCAAATGGCCTTGATCGCCGTAGTACACGAGGTCCACGCCGGAGTAGATTTCCCGATAGCGGACCCTGGCATACGTGGGGATGTCGGTTCGCCACTTTGCAGGATCACTGCCGATGAAGTAGTTGCTCTTACCTGGCAGACGATCCTCGCCGGAGACCTGGGGTCTGGGGCTGGCATTCACGAAGCGTACTCGCAGCGCAGCGGTCTTTGGCGTCGGCCGCCTGCCCCGGGCACTAGCCCCGTGGCGGTCGCCAACGGCCAGTGACAGCACCGCATCTCGGCGCCCAAGGAGCAACACATAGTTGCTACCCCGCGAGACGAATGCCACTTCATCGGGAGCCTGTCCCGAGTTCGCCTCGAAGCTCAATGGACGCGCTAGGAAAGCCCCGGCCAGCCACCCTCTCTCTTGCTCGGCGAGCATTGACGTGCCGGCTGCCGCGCCGGGCACCGATTGGGCTGCCGCGGGTGCTGCAACGCTGACGGTTGCCGTCAGATCCATCAAGATCAAGCTCAGCGCGGCAACAACTCGCACGCAGATGGACCTGGTCCACCAGGGCGGTCTTGATGCTGACCACAATCTCTGAATATGAGCGTACATGACGCTCGCTCGTGCTTTCCGTCGCCGCTCGTTCAACCAGCCGATACAGTGAGCCACACATCTGCGCGCGGTCTGTTGACCGATATCAGCGGAGGCGCGGTTCCAAGCGGCCCTGGGACGTTTGCCGCGGCGATGTTGCAGCCCCACTTCCGCTCCAGGCTGCTGTTGGCACAGGGTATGACGGCCGTTGGGGCCGAAGTCGGCATCGCGGACCTCGCAAAACCAGAGCCGCGACGGCAAAGTTGGGTCGCCCGCGAGCCTAGACGAACCTCGAGGCCTCAGCCTCAACCGGTG
>JBFJWO010000006.1:0-26696 GCA_041623575.1 Gammaproteobacteria bacterium | reverse complement strand
TACCGCCTCGCGGCCGGGGACCGGGTGCGGATCCCACCGGTTCGCACGGCGCCCGGCGGCTCAGCGCCGCCGGATCCGGAGCGCGCCCGGGACCTGCTGCGCCGGGTGCTGCACGAGGACGACGAGCTGTTGGTGCTGGACAAGCCGGCCGGGCTCGCCGTGCACGGTGGCAGCGGCGTGGCGAGCGGGCTGGTGGAAATCCTCAAGGACGCCGGGGCGGGCTATGGCGGCGTGGAACTCGCCCACCGCCTCGACAAGGAGACCAGCGGTTGCCTGGTGCTGGCGAAGTCGCGGCCGGCGCTGCTGCGCCTGCACGAGGCCCTGCGCACCGGGCGCGTCGACAAGCGCTACCTGGCACTGGTCGCGGGTGCCTGGCCCGGCGACGCCACGGTGCGCCTGGCGCTGGCCCGCGAGGGCGGCGCGCGCGCGAAGGTGGTCGCCAGCGACGGCGGCAAGGCGGCGGTCAGCCACTTCCGGGTTCGCGAGCGCTTCCCCGGCGCGACCCTGCTGGAGGTGCGCCTGGACACCGGGCGCATGCACCAGATTCGCGTGCACGCGGCCGCTTCGGGTCACGCGGTCGCCGGCGATGCGCGCTACGGCGACCACGGCTTCAACCGCTCGCTGCGCCCCACAGGCCTGCGCCGCATGTTTCTCCATGCCGCTGCCATCGGCTTGCCGGACTTCGGCGGCCTGCGCGTCCGGGCGCCGCTGCCGGGCGACCTGCAGGCGGTTCTGGACGCGCTGGCGGCAAGTTGCGCCGCACCGCGCGGCAAGTGAAAATGGCCGGCTTGCAGCCGGTGGCAACGAGGTCAGCGTAAATGGCAGACGAGCAATCTCCCAAACCCCGCGGCGCGGCCGCCCAGGGCAGCAAGTGGCTCGGCGAGCGCGAACCGCGCCGGCAGGTCAGCCCGAACTGGGACCGTGAACTCATCATCAGCCTGGCCACCGCCTCGCTCACCGAGCAGCGGCGAGCCCGGCGCTGGGGGGTGTTCTTCAAGGCGCTGGTGTTCATCTACCTGTTCGCTCTGCTGCTGATGTTTGCCGACTTCGAGTTCGGCGCCGAACGGCTCGAGGAGAACAAGCACACGGCGGTGGTCGACGTCAGCGGTGTGATCGCGCCGGGCGAGGACGCCAGCGCCGAGAACGTCATGGCCGGTCTGCGGGCGGCTTACGAGGACGAGGAGACGGTCGGCATCATCCTGCGCCTGAACAGTCCCGGCGGCAGCCCGGTGCAGGCGGGGCTGATCTTCGACGAAGTCCGGCGCCAGCGCGGTCTGCACCCGAAGATCCCGGTCTACGCGGTAATCAGCGATGTCTGCGCTTCGGGAGGCTACTACGTGGCGGCGGCCGCCGACCGTATCTTCGCCGACAAGGCGAGCATCGTCGGCTCGATCGGGGTGCGCATGGACAGCTTCGGGTTCGTCGAGGCGATGCGCAACCTCGGGGTGGAACGGCGGTTGCTGACGGCGGGTGAGAGCAAGGGTCTGCTCGACCCTTTCTTGCCGAGCAACGAGGGTGAGGTGGCGCACGTGCAGGGTCTGCTCGACAGCATCCATCAGCAGTTCATCGCCGCGGTGAAACTCGGTCGCGGGGAGCGCCTGGCCGAGGACCCGACGCTGTTCAGCGGGCTGATCTGGACCGGGGAGGAGAGCGTCGCGAAGGGTCTGATCGACGAACTCGGCTCGGCCGAGCACGTCGCCCGCGACGTGATCGGGGCCAAGCGGATGGTCAATTTCACTCCGCGCAAGGACGTGCTGCGCCGGGTGGCCGACCGGATCGGGGCGGCGTTCGAACGCGCCCTCGACACGACTTTCCAGGGTCCGCGGCTGCGCTAGAGCCGCGCGTGTTGCTGCCGGCGAAACTGCACGATACGGCGGGCTGCCGCGAGATCGATCGCCTGGCCATCGCCGGCGGCATCCCGGGTTACGAACTGATGTGCCGCGCCGGCGCCTCGGCCCGGTGTGCGGCCGGGCTGCGCTGGCCGGCGCCGCGCCGCGCCGCGGTATTCTGCGGCACCGGCAACAACGGCGGGGACGGCTTCGTCGTGGCTCGACTGCTGCGCCGCGACGGCGTCGACGTCACGGTCGGTCTGCAAGGCGCGCGGGAAAAGATTTCCGGTGACGCGCTGCTCGCGCTACGGGCGTGGGAAGCCGTCGGCGGCGCGATCTTTCCTGCCGCGCAGGTGGGACTTTCCGGCTGCGAGCTGGTGGTCGACGCGTTGCTCGGCACCGGGCTGCAGCGCGCGCCGGGCGGGGCACTCGCCGACCTCATCGTGCGCCTCAACGCAAGCCGCCTGCCGACCCTGGCGCTCGACGTGCCCACCGGGCTCGACAGCGACACGGGTCATACGCCGGGCGTGTGCGTGCGCGCCGATCTCACCGTCACCTTCATCGGCCTGAAGCGGGGACTGCTGACGGGCGCCGCCCCGGAGTTCACCGGCACGCTCGCGTTCGACGACCTCGGGGTGGCGCCGCAGGTCTCGGGACGCGTCGCGCCTTGCGCCGAAAGGATCGACCCGGCGCCGCCGTTTGCCTGGGGCGGCCCGCCGAGCGCGCACAAGGGTCGCTTCGGTCACGTGCTGGTGATCGGTGGCGGGCCGGGGATGCGCGGTGCCCCGCAACTCGCCGGGCTCGCGGCCCTGCGGGCCGGCGCGGGGCTGGTCAGCATCGCCACGCACCCCGAGCACACCGGCGCCGGTGGGCCGCTGGAAACCATGTTGCACGGTGTCGCGGACCCGGCCGGGCTCGCGCCGTTGCTCGAGCGCAGCTCGGTGCTGGCGGTGGGACCCGGACTGGGGCGCTCGGCCTGGGCGGCCGGTCTGCTGGCGGCGGCTCTCGACAGCGGCCGGCCGGTGGTGATCGACGCCGATGCGCTGAACCTGCTCGCCGCCCGCCACCGCCGGGTCCCCAACGCGATCCTGACGCCGCACCCGGGGGAGGCGGGGCGTCTGCTCGGCACGACGATCGCCGAGGTGCAGGCGAACCGCTTCGCGGCGCTGGCGCGGATACTGGAGCGGTTTTCGCCGGCCGCGACGATCCTGAAGGGCAACGGGACCCTGATCGGGGCAGGCGAGCGGGTGGCGTTGATCGACCGTGGCACGCCGGCGCTGGCCAGCGGTGGGACCGGCGATGTGCTGACGGGCGTGGTGGCGGCCCTGTGGGCGCGCTGTGACGATCCCTGCCAGGCTGCCGTCGCCGGCGCGTGGCTGCACGCCGCGGCGGGCGAGGGCGCCGCCCGGGGAAGAACCCGCGGCCTGCTCGCCGGAGACCTGCTCGAGTGGATCGGGCGCTGCCAGCCGGCATGAGCGTCCAGGTGCTGGCCGACGAGCACGCTACCGAAACGCTGGGAGCGGATCTGGGCGCGGCGCTCTCGGCGTTCGCACGACCCCTGTCGGCGGGACCGCTGGTGGTGTACCTCGAGGGCGCGCTCGGTGCCGGCAAGACCACCGTGGTGCGCGGACTGCTGCGGGCGCTGGGTCACCGCGGCGACGTCACGAGCCCGACCTACTCGCTGTACGAGGAGTACGAACTCGGCGACCTGCATTGCGTGCATTGCGATTTCTACCGGATCGGGCAGGCGGAGGAGCTCGACTATCTCGGCCTGCGCGACCTGCTCGACGAGCACACCCTGATGCTGGTGGAGTGGCCGGCGATCGCGGCCGGCCACCTGCCACCGCCCGACCTCGAGATCTCGCTGGACTACGCCGGCGCGGCGCGCGAGGCGCGGGTCGACGCGCGCTCGCCGGGTGGGGAGCGTTGGCTGGGTCAGTACCGGCGCGGCGGGTCGAAAACCGGTGCCGGCGCCGGCTCCGCGGGTGAAAATCTCATGTAAATTGCAAAGAGATCATCTAAAACACTTGATTTATAAATCTATTTGTTCAAAATTCCTCCCAGATCAACAAGACGCCCCGGCAACCAATGGGTCCCAAAGCCCCGTCAAGTCTCGTCAAACGGCGCCGTTTCATGCAGCGCATGCTGTCGTTGGGCGGTGCGGCGGCCTTTGCCAGCGTGCCGTTGACCCTGGCCGCGGCCGCCAACCGGCAGGTCCGCGGCGTGCGCCTGTCCGCCGACGCTGGCAAGACCCGCCTGGTGTTCGACCTCGACGGCCCGGTGCGGCACAGCCTGTTTGCACTGGCCGGGCCGGAGCGCCTGGTCATCGACGTCGAGGACGCGAGCCTGGACGGACCGGTGCCGGCGACGGATGCGAGCGAGGTCGTACGCCGGATCCGCAAAGGCACCCGCCACGGCAACGACCTGCGGGTGGTGCTCGACCTCAGCCGGCGGGTACGCGCCAGGAGTTTCCTGCTCAACCCCGACGGCGCGCGCGGGTATCGGCTGGTGGTGGACCTGCAGGACCCGAGCGACGGCCCGCAACGCGCGACGCCGGCCGGGGAGCGGCTGCGCGACGTGGTGGTAGCCATCGATCCCGGTCATGGCGGCCGCGACCCGGGGGCCACCGGCAAGAACGGCACGCATGAGAAAGACGTCGCGCTGGCCGTCGGCCGCCGGCTGGCCAACCTCATCGATCGCCAGCACGGCATGCGTGCGGTGCTCATCCGCAAGGCCGACCGCTTCGTGACCCTGCGCCAGCGCGTGAAACGTGCCCACGACGCGCGCGCGGACATCATGGTTTCCCTGCACGCCAACGCTTTCTCGGATTCGCGCGTCGGCGGCGCATCGGTGTACGCCCTGTCGCTGCGCGGCGCCAGTTCGGAGGCCGCCCGGCGCCTGGCGGATCGCGAGAACGCCGCCGACCTGCTCGGGGGCGTGTCGTTGAAAGACAAGGACGACCTCGTCGCCTCGGTGTTGCTGGACCTCGCGCAGACGGCCACCATCGAGTCCAGCGTCGAAGTGGGTGGGCACATCCTGCGCAACATGAAACGCGTCGCCAAGGTGCACAAGTCGCGGGTACAGCAAGCCGGGTTCACGGTGCTCAAGAACCCCGACATTCCCTCGGTGCTGATCGAGATGGCGTTCATCACCAACCCGCGTGAAGAAAAGCGCCTGCGCACCGGCAAGTACCAGCAGCAGTTGGCCGACTCGATGGTGCGCGGGTTGCGCACGTACTTCGCACACCGCGCGCCGCCGGGCACGGTGCTCTCCCAGCAACGCGAGCAGTCGCTCGGCTGAGCGCGCGCTGGCGTGACGGTCGCGGCATGACCGATAATGCCGCGCCATGCCGATCCAGCCCCTGCCCGATGCCCTGATCAACCAGATCGCCGCCGGCGAGGTGATCGAGCGCCCCGCCTCGGTCGTCAAGGAGCTGCTGGAGAACGCCCTCGACGCCGGTGCCACCCGGGTCACGGTGGAAGTCGAGCACGGCGGCAGCGAACTGATCCGCGTGAGCGATGACGGCGGTGGCATCCCGGCGGCGGAACTGCCCCTGGCGCTCGCCCGTCACGCCACCAGCAAGCTCAGCGATGCCGCCCAGCTTGCGGCCGTCGCCACCCTGGGGTTCCGGGGCGAGGCGCTGTCCAGCATCGCCTCGGTGTCGCAGCTGTCGATCACTTCGCGCGAAGCGGGCGGGGAACACGCCTGGACCCTGCGCGACGGTCGAGCGCGCCCGGCCGCCGGCAGGCACGGCACCACGGTCGAGGTGCGCGGGCTGTTCCACAATGTGCCGGCCCGGCGCAAGTTCCTGCGCGCCGAGCGTACCGAGTTCGGACACATAGACACGCTGGTGCGACGGGTGGCGTTGAGCCGTTTCGAAACCGGGTTCACGCTGAGCCACAACGGGCGCGCGGTGTTCGACCTGGCGCCCGCCGTCGAGCAAGCCGCTCGCCTGGCGCGGGTGCGAAAACTCTGTGGCGAGGAGTTCGTGCAGCACTGCGTGCACGTGCACTACGAGAGACCGTCGCTCGCGGTGCAGGGCTGGGTGGCGTTACCTGCCTACTCGCGCAGCCAGCCCGACATGCAGTACTTCCTCGTCAACGGTCGCGCGGTGCGCGACAAAGTGCTGATGCATGCCCTGCGCCAGGCGTACGCGGACGTTCTCTACCACGGTCGACACCCGGCCTGTGTCCTCTACGTCGACCTCGACCCGGCCGCGGTCGACGTCAACGTGCACCCGCAGAAGCACGAGGTGCGGTTTCGTGACAGCGGGCTGGTGCACGATGGCGTGCGCCGTGCGGTGCAGGGCGCACTGGGCGACGTACGTCCCGCCAGCGAGGCAGTCGAGGGAGAAGTGCCGGTGCCCGGCGCCGAGCCGGCGACCCTGGCGAGCGTCCCCGCCGGCGGTAGCTGGCCGGCTGCGGGCACCGCCTGGCAGGGCAGCATGCGTCTGCCGGTGCGCGAGCAGGTACAGCGTTACGCCGAAGTCCTCGCGCCAGCCGCTGCTTCTGCGGTCATGCCGGCGCCCGACCCCGACAGCGAGGATCATCCGCTCGGTACGGCGCTCGCGCAGCTGCACGGCGTCTACATCCTCGCGCAGAACCGCGCGGGTATGATCCTCGTCGACATGCACGCGGCGCACGAACGCATCACCTATGAACGGCTGAAACGCGACTACGAGACCCGCGGTATCGTCGCGCAACCGTTGCTCGTGCCGCTGGCGCTCGCGGTCAGCGAGCGCGAGGCCGATCTCGTCGATCAGCACGGCGAAGTGTTCGCGAGCCTCGGCCTGCACCTGCTGCGCAAGGGACCGGCGAGTATCGAGGTGCGCCAGGTGCCGGCGCTGCTCGAGGGCAGCGACGTCGAGCAGCTGACACGCGACCTGCTGGCCGACCTCGGCACTCACGGGCGCAGCAACCGCCTGCGCGAGTGTCTCAACGAAGTGTTGTCGGGCATGGCCTGCCACGGCGCGGTGCGGGCCAACCGGCGGCTCGGGCTGGCCGAGATGAACGCGTTGCTGCGCGACATGGAACGCACCGAATCGAGCGGGCAATGCAACCACGGGCGTCCGACCTGGTACCAGTTCAGCCTCGCCGACCTCGACAAGCTGTTCCTGCGCGGGCGTTGAGTGCGCACGCCGGTGGCACTCACCGCCTTCGTACAGCGCCGGGGTTGACGCCGTGGGTGGCGTGCCGCCGGTGGTCATGCTCATGGGCCCGACCGCATCGGGCAAGACGGCGCTGGCCCTGCGCCTTGCGCAGGCGCTCGATGCGGAAATCGTTTCCGTGGACTCGGCGCTGGTGTACCGGCGCATGGACATCGGCACCGCCAAACCGACGCGCGCCGAACGCGAAAGCGTGCCGCACCATCTCATCGACATCTGTGAACCGCACGAGGTCTATTCCGCCGCCCGCTTTCGCGACGATGCGCTGGCTTGCATCGAAACCCTGCTGGTGTCGGGACGTTTGCCGCTGCTGGTCGGCGGTACCATGCTCTACTACCGGGCCCTCACCGAGGGACTCGCGCCGATGCCCGGTGCCGACGCGCGTTTGCGCGAGGCGTTGAGCGCCCGCGCGCAGCGCGACGGTTGGGCCGCGCTGCACGGCGAGCTCGCAAGGGTCGACCCACGCGCCGCGCAACGCATTCACCCGCACGATCCGCAACGCATTCAACGCGCGCTCGAAGTGTGGCACCTGAGCGGGCGACCGATCAGCGAATGGCAGCAACGCGCACCCACGCCGCCGCCGTGGCGAACGTACAAACTGATCGTTGCGCCCGCCGAGCGAGAGCAACTGCACCAGCGTATCGCGGCACGCTTCGACGCCATGCTGGAGCAGGGCCTGGTCGCGGAGGTCGCGCGGTTGCGCGCTGATCCAAGGCTCGGCCCGGAACTGCCGTCCATGCGTGCGGTGGGTTATCGGCAGGTCTGGCGATACCTCGCGGGCGAGTGGTCGTTCGAAGCGATGCGCGAGCGTGCCGTGGTCAGCTCGCGACAACTCGCCAAGCGCCAGTTGACATGGCTGCGGCGGGTCCGCGATGCCGAGTGGATCGATGCCGATTACCCCCCGGTGGAAGGCCTGATCGAACGCCTGCGCGGGTCCGCGGCGGGGTAGCGCCCGGGCCATACGGCTGTGCTACACTTGGCCGCTCATCGGTCGCCACCCGGCGCGGGGCGCGGCGGCGGCCGAGGGGAGCGTGGGGACGAATCGAGGCCGGCCGTGGCAGCAGACCGAGGAGAAGATCATGGCAAAAGGGCAATCGCTACAAGAACCCTTTCTGAACGTTTTACGCAAGGAACGGGTACCGGTGTCTATCTACCTGGTCAACGGGATCAAGCTGCAGGGGCAGATCGAGTCGTTCGACCAGTTCGTGGTATTGCTGAAGAACAGCGTCAGCCAGATGGTATACAAGCACGCCATATCCACCGTGGTGCCGTCGCGCCCGGTGAAGATCGCGGCGCCTCCCGAAGAGGGCGGCAACACTGACTAGGACTGGCGCCGAGCCGTGTCGGGGGGTGGGCGTTGTTTGAGCGCCCCGGGCGCGGAGAGCGCGCCCTGCTGGTCCACACCGAAAGTTCTCACCAGCCCAGCAACCGGGCGGCGGAGTTCACCGAACTCGCCCGCAGTGCGGGTGCGAGCGTCGAAGGCGCAGTGCACGCGCCGCTCGAGCGTCCGCACCCGCGTTATTTCGTCGGCCAGGGAAAGGCCGAGGAGATCGGCGAGCGCGCCCGCGAGGCCGGGGCCGAAGTGGTGCTGGTCGACCATGACCTGAGCCCGGGCCAGGAGCGCAATCTCGAACAGCTCCTGCGCTGCCGGGTGCTGGACCGTGCCGGTTTGATCCTCGATATCTTCGCCCAGCGCGCCCGCTCCCACGAGGGCAAGCTGCAGGTGGAACTGGCGCAACTGCAGCACCTGTCGACGCGCCTGGTTCGCGGCTGGTCGCACCTCGAGCGCCAGAAGGGCGGCATCGGGCTGCGCGGGCCGGGCGAGAAACAGCTCGAAATGGATCGGCGTCTGCTCGGCCTGCGTATCAAGCAGATCCGCCGCCGCCTGCACAAGGTACGCCAGCAGCGCGGCCAGGGGCGGCAGGCGCGGCGCAAGGCGGAGTTGCCGACGGTTGCGATCGTCGGCTACACGAACGCCGGCAAGTCGACCTTGTTCAATCGCCTGACCGAGGCCGAGGTGCTGGCCGAGGACAAGCTGTTCGCGACCCTCGACCCGACCCTGCGCCGGCTGCAGTTGGACGACCGCGTTGTGATCCTCGCCGACACGGTCGGGTTCATCAGCGATCTGCCGCACACCCTGGTCGACGCGTTCCGTGCCACCCTCGACGAGGTGCGCGAAGCGGACCTGTTGCTGCACGTGGTGGATGCCGCCGACGACGACCGCGACGAGCGAATGGCGGATGTGGCGCGCGTGCTGAGAGAAATCGGCGCCGAAGACGTGCCCCAGTTGCTGGTGATGAACAAGATCGACCGCCTCGGCGCGCCCCCGGCGCTCGACTCGGGGGACGACGGCGTCGCGCGACGCGTGTGGGTGTCCGCCAGCGCCGGCACGGGGCTGGACCTGCTGCTGCATGCCCTGGCACAGCGGTGCGCGCCGCCCCGGCTCAGCGGGCGCCTGGCGCTCGGCCCGGCGCACGGGCGATTGCGCAGCTGGCTCTACAGCGAGGGTGCGGTGCGCCGCGAGGAAGTCGACGAAGCGGGCGCCTCGGCGCTGTGGCTGGAGATCGACGAGGTGAGCTGGCGCACCCTGGCGCGGCGTGCCGGAATCGACCCGGCGGCGCTGGTGCCCGCCAGCCTTGCCCCGCCTGTCGAAGGCAAATACAATGCGCGTTTGGCTTAGAGCGTTCGCGCTTCCCCTTCCCGGCACCGTACCGTGTGCCGGTCCGCGGTTCGACTGACGAATACCCGGATCACAACTTTTCGCTTAATCGTTTGGAGCACACCATGGCCTGGAACGAACCGGGTGGTGACAACAAAGACCCTTGGGGCAATCGCAACGACAAGGGTCCGCCGGACCTCGACGAGGTGTTGCGCAAGTTCCAGAACCGGCTCGGCGCCGTGTTCGGGCGGCGCGGGCCGAGCGGCGGTGGCTCGGGCGGGCGCGGGGCGCCTTCCATCGGGCCGCTCGGCGGCCTGCTGGTGGCGGTCGTCCTGGGCGTGCTGCTGGTGTACGCGAGTGTCTACACCGTCGAGGCGCCCGAGGCCGGCGTGGTGCTGCGCTTCGGGGAATACAACCGCACCGCCCAACCCGGCCTCAATTTTCTGATCCCCTGGCCGGTCGAGACGGTCATCAAGGTGAACGTCGACCAGAACCGCTCCTACCGCCTGGCCAACCAGTCGATGCTGACCCGCGACGAGAACATCGTGGAGATCGACACGGCGGTGCAGTACAACGTCAAGAACCCCGAGGACTTCGTGTTCCAGGTTCGCGACCCCGACTCCACGGTGCAGCAGGTGGCCGAAAGCGCGCTGCGCGAGGTGGTCGGCAACAACGACATGGACTTTATCCTGCAGGCGGGGCGCGACGCGATCGCCACGCAGACTTTCGAGCGGACCCAGCGCGTGCTCGACGCCTACCGCACCGGCATCAACATCACCACCATGAACCTAGAGAGCGCGCAGCCCCCCGAGGCGGTGCAGGCGGCGTTCTCCGACGCCAACAAGGCGCGCGAGGACAAGGAACGGTTCATCAACGAGGCCGAGGCCTACGCCAACGAGATCATCCCGGTATCGCGCGGTGACGCGCGCCGTTACCTGGAAGAGGCCAAGGCCTACCGCACGCGCGTGGTGAAATCCGCCGAGGGTGAGACGAAACGTTTCCTCGACCTGTTGCGCGAATACGAGAAGGCGCCGGACATCACGCGAGACCGCCTCTACCTCGAGACCGTCGAGGACGTGTTGTCGCGTACCAGCAAGGTCGTCATCGACGTCAAGGGCGGCAACAGCCTGATGTACCTGCCGCTCGACCGGCTGATGAGCGAGCGCTCCGGCGCGCCCAGTACCAGCCCGGGCAACTTCGATGCACCGAACTTCAACCCGTCGCCGTCGGCAAACGGCAGTTCGTTCAACACCGACCGACGCTCGAGGGGGACCCGCCAGTGACTCGCTTGTACTCGTTGCTCATCCTGGCGGTGGTCGCCGTCGTGGTGATCTCGCTCACTACCTTCACCGTGCGCGAGACCGAGCGCGCGCTGGTGCTCGCTTTCGGCAAGATCCACCGCGCCGACTACGAGCCGGGGCTGCACTTCAAGAACCCGATCTACTCGGTGCTGAAGTTCGACCGCCGGATCCTGACGCTCGACACGCGCCCGGAGCGTGCGCTGACCAGCGAGAAGAAGAACGTGATCGTCGATTCGTTCGTCAAGTGGCGTATCGCCGATACCTCGGAGTTCTACAAGAAGACCGGCGGCGACGAGCGTCGCGCGCTGACCCTGCTGTCGCAGTTCGTGAAGAAGAGTGTGTTCGACGCGTTCGGCAAGCGTACGGTGCAGGAAGTGATATCCGGCGAGCGCACCGAACTGATGCGCGAGGTCAACCTGCTCGCCGGGCGCGCGGCCAAGGAACTCGGGATCGAGATCATTGACGTGCGCGTGAAGAAAGTCGAGTTCCCCTCCGACGTCAACGACTCGGTGTACCGGCGCATGGAGAAGGAGCGGGCCACCGTGGCCAAGACGTTTCGCTCCGAGGGCGAGGAACTGGCCAAGGGTATCCGCGCCGACGCCGAACGCCAGCGCGAGGAGATCCTCGCCGGGGCCTACAGCGAGGCGCAGCAGATAAGCGGCGAGGGCGACGCGGTGGCCGCCGACGTCTACGCACGCGCCTACGGGCAGAACCCCGAGTTCTACACCCTCTACCGCAGCCTCAACGCGTATCGCCAGACCTTTACCGGGCAGAACGACCTGCTCATCCTGGAACCGGATTCGGAGTTTTTCCGCTACTTCAAGAACCCGGCGCCGCAACCAAAGTAGCGCTCGACCCCTGTGTCAGCGCCGCCGGGCCCGAGCGGGTGGTGCGCGGTGACCGGGGCGAGCGCGCCGCGACGGCGACTCCCGAACACCCGTCATGTGGCAGCATATCCTTACCGCGCTCGCGCTGTTCCTCGTGCTCGAAGGGCTGTTTCCGTTCATCAGCCCGGGTGGGTTCAAACGCAGCATGGCGCAGATCACCCGTTTTCCGGACCGCGTGTTGCGCACGTTCGGGCTGGCCAGCATGGCCCTCGGCGTGGTGCTGCTCTACGTGGTGCGCTGAGGTGCGGACCGAGCGCTGGTTGCTGCCGGAGGGCGTGACTGAACTGCTGCCGCCCCGGGCGCGCCAGATCGAGCGCCTGCGCCGGGCAATCCTGGATACCTGCTTCGCCTGGGGCTACGAACTGGTCGAACCGCCCCTGGTCGAGTATCTCGAATCGCTGCTCACCGGCATGGGGCGCGAGATCGACATCCAGACCTTCAAGCTCGTCGATCAGCACAACGGGCGCAGCATGGGCATTCGCGCCGACATCACTCCGCAGGTTGCACGCATCGACGCCCATCGCCTGAACCGGGGCCTGCCGACCCGGCTGTGCTACCTGGGCCCGGTGCTGCACGCGCGCGGCGACGACTTCGGCGTCAACCGCAACCCGTTGCAGTTCGGCGCCGAACTCTACGGCCATTCGGGGGCGGCCAGCGACGTCGAGATCATCGAGTTGATGTTGTCCACGCTGCGACTGGCGGGGTTGAGCGACGTCTACCTGGATCTGGGACACGTCGGGATCTACCGTGCACTGGCCGCGGCGGGCGGGCTGAGCACCGCCCAGACCGGCGAGCTGTTCGCACTGCTGCAACGCAAGAGCGGGCCGGAAGTCGCGGCCTACCTGAACACCTTGACGCTGCCGCCGCCGGTCCGCCGGCTGCTGGAGCGACTGGTGGTGCTGAACGGCGCCGGCGAAGTGCTGGCCGAGGCGCGTGCGCTGGCGGCGGACGACTTCCCCGACGTCACAGCCGCCCTCGATTACCTGCAGCGGATCGGCGGCACGCTCGATGAGCGCTGGCCCGGGCTCACGGTGCACTACGACCTCGCCGAGTTCCGCGCCTACGAATACCAGTCCGGGCTCGCGTTCGCGGCCTACCGGCGCGGCTACGGGCAGGAGATCGCCCGCGGCGGACGCTACGACGATCTCGGGCGCGCGTTCGGCGCGGCGCGCCCCGCCACCGGGTTCAGCGCCGACCTGTTGCTGCTGAGCGCCTCGGGGCAGGCGACGGCGGCGCCGGGCGAGGAGCGTATCTTCGCCCCCGAGCCGCCCGGCGGCGAGGCAGCCGAGGGACTGCGCGAAGCGATCGCGAGCCTGCGCAGCAAGGGCCGCTGCGTCGTGTGCGCGTTGCCCGGGCAGGCCGGCGACGCCGGCGCTATGGGCTGCAGCCACGCGCTGCTCATGCGCGACGGCGCCTGGCAGGTGGTTGCGTTGTGAGCGCCGGCCAAGTCATGCTCGGCGCGCAGGTCGCGTGGCGCGGCGCCGGGAACAAGAACACGGGGCGAACATGGCGAACAACGTAGCGGTGCTGGGCGCGCAATGGGGCGACGAGGGCAAGGGCAAGATCGTCGACCTGCTGACCGAGCGCGCCGGCGCGGTGGTGCGTTTCCAGGGCGGACACAACGCGGGGCACACGCTGGTCATCGGTGGCGAGAAGACCGTCCTGCACCTGATTCCCTCGGGCATTCTTCGCGACAACGTCCTGTGCCTGATCGGCAACGGCGTGGTGGTGTCGCCGGCGGCGCTGATCGAGGAAATGGACATGCTCGAAGGGCGCGGCGTGCCGGTCGCCGAACGCCTGCGGCTGAGCCCCGCGTGCCCCCTGATCCTGCCCTACCACGTTGCCCTCGACCAGGCGCGCGAAGTCGCCCGCGGTGCGGCGGCGCTCGGCACCACGGGCCGCGGCATCGGCCCGGCCTACGAGGACAAGGTGGCGCGGCGCGGGCTGCGTGTGGGCGACCTGCTGGACCAGGCGCGGTGTGCGGAAAAACTGCGCGAGGTCATCGGTTATCACAACTTCGTCCTCGAGCACTATCACCGCGTGAAACCGCTGGACCCGGCGGCGGTGGCGGCCGAGCTGTTTGCCCAGGCCGAGCGGTTGCTGCCGCTGATCGACGACGTCAGCGCACGGCTGCAGAGTTGCATCCGCGAGCGTCGGCGGATTCTGTTCGAGGGTGCGCAGGGCACCTTGCTGGACATCGACCACGGCACCTATCCGTTCGTCACCTCCTCGACGACAACTGCCGGCGGTGCGTCAGCGGGCAGCGGCGTCGGACCCCACGATATCGACTACACGCTGGGCATCGTCAAGGCCTACACGACGCGGGTGGGCGCCGGCCCGTTTCCCACCGAGCTGCAGGACGCCGTCGGCCAGCGCCTCGGCGAGCGCGGCCACGAGTTCGGCGCGACGACCGGCCGGGCGCGCCGCTGCGGGTGGCTGGACATCGTGTTGCTGCGCCGTGCGGTAGCGCTGAACGGGATCAGCGGCATCTGCATCACCAAGCTCGACGTGCTCGACGGGCTCGAACGATTGCGCCTGTGCATCGGCTATCGCCTCGGCGGCACCAGGCTCGACGCGCCGCCGCTGGACATCGCCCGGCTCGGCGATTGCGAGCCCGTCTACGAGGACCTGCCCGGCTGGCGGGAGGCCACCGACGGCATCACCGACCAGGCGGCGTTACCGGCCAACGCGCGCGCCTACCTCGAGCGGATCGAGCAGCTGCTCGAGTGCCCGATCGACATGTTGTCCACCGGGCCGGAGCGGGACCAGCACGTCATCCTGCGACACCCCTTCGATGCCTGACTCGCGGACCGCCGCGGGCTAGGAGGCTGCTCGTCCTGGCACGTCAAGTGCTTGCAGCTGTCCCCGGCCCACCGGCCGGTGCAGGATCATGAAAGAGCACTACTACCTCGACAACGCGGCGACGACCTGGCCGAAACCCGAGCCGGTCTATGTCGCCATGGATCGCACCTTTCGGCGCATCGGCGTCAATCCCGGGCGCGCCGGCCACGAGCTCGCGGTGGAGGCGGAGAAGGTCATCGTCGAGACGCGGTCGTTGCTGGCGCGGTTTTTCGGCCACGCCGGCGACCCCGACCGCGTGGTGTTCACGCAGAACGCCACCGACTCGCTCAACATCGCGCTCTTCGGCCTGCTCGATGCCGGCGACCACGCGATCAGCACCCGCCTGGAGCACAACTCGGTGCTGCGCCCGCTGCGTCACCTCGAGCGCGACCGCGGCGTCGAGGTGAGCTTCGTCGCAGGCGACAGCGCCGGGTTCGTGGACCCACAGGACATCCGCGCCGCGTTGCGCCCCAACACCCGGCTGGTCGCCGTCAATCACGCCTCCAACGTGCTCGGCTCGGTGCAGGACATCGCCGCGATCGGGCGCATCACCCGCGAAGCGGGGGTCGCGCTGCTCGTCGACACCTGCCAGAGCGCCGGCGTGCTGCCGATCGACATGCAGGCTTGCGGCATCGACCTCCTGGCTTTCACCGGCCACAAGGGCCTGTTCGGACCGATGGGCATCGGCGGGCTGATCGTCGGCGACGGGCTCGACGTGCGCCCGTTGCGGGTCGGCGGCACCGGTGTGGACTCGAAGTCCACCTACCAGCCGGACGGCTATCCCTACCACCTGGAGGCCGGGACGCCGTCGTTGCCCGGCATCGCGGGCCTCAACGCGGCCCAGAAATGGTTCGCCGACCTGGGTCGCGAACTGCGCCCGCAAGCGGTGGATCACCGCGCCGCCTGCCTCGTCGCCCTCGAGCACATCGAGGCCCGCGAACGCGCTCACGTGGGCGCCCTGGAGAGCGCGTTTCGCGCCATGCAGGGGGTAACGGTGTACGGACCGGGCGGCAATGCGCCGCGGGTGGCGACCTTGTCGATCCGCCTCGACGCGCTGCCCTCGGATCAGGTCGGCGTGATGCTCGATGCCGACTACCACGTGTGCGTGCGCGCGGGGCTGCATTGTGCGCCGCTGGTGCACGAGGACGCGGGCACCCTGGCGCACAAGGGCCTGGTGCGTTTCGCGCCCGGTTACTTCAGCGACGACGACGACATTCGCCAGGCGATCGACGCGGTCGCTGATCTCGCGGGCTGAACGCCGCTAGAATACGCGCCTCGCCGGGTCGCCCGCCCGGGGCCCGTGAGGTGCGCGCGTTTGAACAGCCAGCCCAACATCCTGATCGTGATGGCCGATCAACTGGCCCCCCAGTTCCTCGCGGCCTACGGCCACCCACTGGTCAGGACACCCAACATCGACCGCCTGGCAAGCGCCGGCGTGGTGTTCGACGCAGCCTACTGCAACGCCCCGTTGTGCGCACCGGCGCGCTACGTGTTCATGAGCGGGCGCCTGCCGACCCGCATCGGCGCCTGGGACAACGCCGCCGAACTCTCCGCCGAGATCCCCACCTATGCCCACTACCTCTCGCACCTGGGCTACCACACGGCGCTAAGCGGCAAGATGCACTTCTGCGGCGCCGACCAGCTGCACGGCTTCGACCGGCGCCTGACCACCGACGTCTACCCGGCGGACTTCACCTGGACGCCGGACTGGGACGACCCGCAGCGTGCGCTCGACTGGTACCACAACATGAACGTGGTGCGCGAAGCCGGTACCTGTTACCGCTCGAGCTACCTCGACTACGACGACGAGGTGACTTTCCAGGCCCGCCGCTACCTCTACGATCTCGCCCGCGACGGCGGGAAGGCGCCGTTCTGCCTGACGGTGTCCTACATCCACCCGCACGATCCCTACGTCACCCGGCCCGAGTACTGGGACCTGTACCGCGACCAGGACATCGACCTGCCGGCCACCGGGCCCGGCGACGTGGACCCCGACCCGCACTCGTGTCGCCTGCGCGAAGCGATGCGCATGGACGTCGACGTCAGCGAACGACAGGTGCGCAACGCCCGCCATGCCTACTACGGGTCGACGAGCTACGTGGACGAGCGTATCGGAGAGTTGCTGCAATCGCTGGGCGAGGCCGGGTTCGCGAACGACACCGTCGTGATCGTGACGGCCGACCACGGCGACATGCTGGGCGAACGCGGGCTGTGGTTCAAGATGAACTGGTTCGAGCATTCGGCCCGAGTGCCGCTGATCGTGCACGCCCCGGCACGCTTCTCCCACCGTCGGATCGGCGCGGCGGTGTCTCTCGTCGACGTGCTGCCGACGCTGGTCGACCTGGCCACCGACGCCGGCGGCTTCGACTACCCGACGCCGCTCGAGGGCCGCTCGTTGCTCGGGCACCTCGCGGGCAGCGGCGGTCACGACGAAGTGTTCGGGGAGTACTGCGCCGAAGGGACGTCGACGCCGATCTACATGCGCCGGCGCGGGCGCTGGAAACTGGTCACGGCCGACGGCGACCCGCCGCAACTCTACGACCTCGGCGAAGATCCCCGCGAGTCGCGCAACCTGGCGCCGCTCGCGCCCGATCTCGACCCGCAGGCGCAGGCGTTGCTGGCGGCGGGTGCGAGCGAGTGCGACACACCGGCGCTGCGGGCGGCGATTCTCGAAAGCCAGCGCCGCCGGCGCTTTCTCTCGCCGGTAATGCGCGGGCAGGGCGTGAGCTGGGACTACCAGCCACCGGCGGATGCCGGGCAGGCCTACATCCGCAACCACATGAGCATCTTCGAGCTGGAATCGCGGGCACGCTTTCCAGCGATGCCCCGCCCGTGACGATGTCGACGGGCGTGGGGTTCGAGGTCGCCGAGTACGAGCGGCGCCTGGCGCGTGCGCAGACCCTGATGCGCGAAGCCGGGCTCGACTGCCTGCTGTTGACCACCGAGCCCGAGTTTCGTTACTTCTCGGGGTTTCGTTCCGATTTCTGGCTGAGCCCGACCCGACCGTGGTACCTGGTGGTGCCCGCGGCGGGCAAGCCCGTCGCGGTCGTGCCGAGCATCGGCCTCGCGGCCCTGTCCGCGACCTGGCTCGACGATGTCCGCGACTGGCCGGCGCCGCGACCGGCGGACGACGGTCTCGACCTGCTCGGTGAGACCCTGCGCGAGGTCTGCACCCGCGCGCGGCGCGTGGGCGTGCCGATGGGGCACGAAACCCACGTGCGCATGCCGCTGGCCGATTTCGACGCACTGCGCGCGAGCCACGCGAGCCTGGTTTTCGTGGACGCGACGGAGGTGGTGCGCGCGTTGCGCATGATCAAGTCCGAAGCCGAGATCGACAAGATACGCCGCGTGTGCCAGTGCGCCTCGGATGCCTTCGAGAACCTCTCGAGCCTGCTGGTGGCGGGCATCACCGAGGACGAGGCGTTCCGGCGCTTTCGCATCGAGTTGCTGCGCCGCGGTGTGGAGAACACGCCGTACCTGGTCGGCGCTTCGGGGCCGGACGGCGCCGATGACATGATCAAGCCGCCCTCGACGCGCGAGCTGAGCGCCGGCGACGTGCTGATCCTCGACACCGGCTCGGTGATCGACGGGTATTATTGCGACTTCGACCGCAACTACGCTTTCGGCGCGCCCTCGGCGGCGGTGCGCCGTGCCTACGAAGTGGTGTACTCGGCCACCGAGGCGGGGCTCGCGGCGGCACGGCCCGGTGCCACCACCGCGCAGCTGTGGGCGGCGATGGCGAAGGTGTTGAGCGAGGGCGGCTCGCAAGGCAACGCCATCGGTCGTCTCGGGCACGGTCTCGGTATGCAGCTGACCGAGTGGCCCTCGAACATGCCGGGCGACGACACCGTGCTGCAACCGGGCATGGTGCTGACGCTGGAACCGGGCATGCTGTTCGCCGACGGCAGGATGATGCTGCACGAGGAGAACCTGGTCGTACGCGAGGACGGGGCGGAGCTGCTGACACGTCGCGCGCCCGAGGAGATCTATGTCATCGAAGACTGAGCGCGCGAGCGGGGCCGCGAGTGACTGACGGCGGGCAGCGCAGGCTCGCCCGGGCAACCCTGCGTTACGCCCAGGGGCACCTGGACCGGGCCGGGATCCTGCGCAAGGACGAAGTCTGGGTGCGCGAGCAACTGGCGAGCGCCGCTGCCCGTTTCGTCCCCCTGTGGCGCGACCGCAACCTGGTAACGCCGCTGGAAGACGGCGCGGGCGACCCGATGGCAGTGACTTTCGCCGCCGGCGAAGCGCACGCCTGGCGGGAGGCAGCCGGGCAATGGGTGCTGCTGGGGCTGCTCCCGGACCGCACCCCGCTGATTGCGCTGGACCTGTCCGCGTGCGAGGAGCAGCACGCCTACGGCCTCGCCGACGGGCACCGGTTCTTCGACCTGCGTCGCGTGGGGCCGTTGCTCAGCGTGACCGACGCGGCGTTGTGCGCCTACGCCCGTGGGATGCTGTACTGGCATCGCCAGCACGGGTTCTGCAGCCGCTGCGGCAGCCCGACGCACTCGCGCCAGGGCGGCCACGTGCGCGCCTGCAGTGACGCCGGGTGCGGGCACATCACCTTCCCGCGCACCGATCCGGCGGTGATCATGCTGGTCGTGTGCGAGCGCGCCGGGGAGCCGCCGCTGTGCCTGCTCGGGCGCGATCCGCGCTGGCCGCCCGGCACCTACTCGACCCTGGCCGGCTTCGTCGAACCCGGCGAGAGCCTCGAGGAAGCGGTGGCACGCGAGGTGCACGAGGAGACCGGCGTAAGGGTCACCGACGTCACTTACCGCGCGTCGCAGCCGTGGCCGTTCCCGGCCTCGATCATGCTCGGCTTTCACGCCCGCGCCCACGACACGACACTGCACCTCGACACCGAAGAAGTCGAAGACGCGCGGTGGTTCACGGCCCGGGAGATCGCCTCGTTCGGTGAATGGGGCGACGACAGCGCGCCGCTGCGGGTCCCGCGCCGCGACTCCATCGCCCGCTACCTGATCGACTCCTGGGTGGCCGGCGAACGGCGCTGATCGGGCCGCACCATGGCGCACCCTGAACTACCGCTGGAAGGGGTCCGGGTGGTGGATTTCTCCACCCTGGCGCCGGGACCGCTGGCGACCCTGATCCTGGCCGCCGCGGGCGCCGAGGTCACCCGGGTGGTGCGCCCGGGGGGCGATGAGATGCGCGCGATCGGCCCGCAGCTGGGTGGCGAGGGCGTGATGTTCGCCTACCTCGATCGCTTCAAGCGGAGCCTCACGCTGGACCTCAAGCGACCCGCCGATCGCCGCCGGGCGCAGCGGCTGATTGCGGACAGCGAGGTGCTGGTGGAGCAGTTCCGCCCCGGCGTGATGGCCCGCCTGGGGCTCGGCTACGAGCAGGCGCGCGCCCTCAACCCGGCACTGGTCTACTGTTCCATCACCGGCTTCGGCCAGAGCGGCGAGCGGGCCGGCCAGGCCGGTCACGACCTCAACTACCTCGCCGAGACCGGCCTGCTGGCGCTCGGCGGACCGCCACGCGCGGCGGGGGGCGCCGGGCCGGCGCTGCCGGGCACCCTGATCGCCGACCTGGCGGGCGGCAGCTACCCGGCCGTGATGAGCATCCTGTTGGCCCTTCGCCGCAGCGAACGTCGCGGCGAAGGCGCGCATCTCGACGTCTCGATGGCCGGTAACCTGTTCACGCTGATGTTCTGGGCGCAGGCCGAGCTTGCCGCCGGCAACCCGCTGCCGGCGCCGGGCGGAGCCTGGCCGACCGGCGGCTCGCCGCGCTACCAGGTGTACGCGACCGCCGACGGCGGGTTGATCGCCGCGGCCCCGCTCGAGGAGCGTTTCTGGCAGCGCTTTTGCGCGGCCATCGAACTGCCGGTGGCGTTACGCGACGATCGGCGCGACGCGCCGGCGACGCTCGAGGCGGTCGCCGGCCTGATCGGTGCGCGTCCCACGGCGCACTGGCAGGCGGTGCTGGCCCGCGCCGACTGCTGCTGCTGCCGGGTGCGGGGGCTGGACGAAGCGCTGGCCGACGAGGGTCTGCGTTCCCGGCGTGCCGGCACCGGGCGCCTGGAGATGGGCGGGCGCTCGCTCGACGGGCTGGCGTTGCCGTTGGACGCGGCCCTTTGCCGCGCCACCCCGGACGGGGACCGGGACTAGAGGGGCGCTGCACGCTCGAGGTCGATCGGCGAGCGTTTCGCGCCGCGACGGCCCGCGGGTCGGGGCCGGCGAACGTCCTCAACCCCTGCGCAGGTGGCGGGCGTGAAAAGCCAGGTGTTCGCCGATGAACGTGGCGATGAAATGGTAGCTGTGGTCGTAGCCGCCCTGCGTGCGCACCTCGCCGGGCGCGCCGGCGGCGTGCAGCACGTCGCGTAGCCGCTCCGGACGCAGCTGCGAGTCGAGGAACTCGTCGGCACCACCCTGGTCGACCAGCAGCGGCGGCATCGACGCCCCGTCCTCCAGCAACGCCACCGCGTCGTAGGCCTCCCAGCGACTGCGATCCGCCCCGAGGTAGGCGCCGAAACAGCCCTCGCCCCAGGGCACCCGCGACGGGTTGCAGATCGGCGCGAAGGCGGACACCGAGCGGTAGGCGTCCGGGTTCTTCAAGGCCGCGATCAGCGCTCCGTGCCCGCCCATGGAGTGCCCGCTGATCGAGCGCACACCCGCGCGCACCGGCAGGTGCTGTTCCACCAGGGCGGGCAACTCGCGCGTGACGTAGTCGTACATCCGGTAGTGTGGCGCCCACGGCGCCTCGGTGGCGTCGACGTAGAAGCCGGCCCCCTGGCCGAGGTCGTAGCGCTCGGGTTCGTCGGCGACCCCTTCGCCGCGCGGGCTGGTGTCGGGAATGACCAGCACCAGCCCCAGGTCGGCTGCGTAGCGCTGCGCGCCTGCCTTGGTCCGGAAGTTCTCGTCGGTGCAGGTCAGCCCGGAAAGCCAGTACACGGCCGGCAGCGGCGCGGCCTGTGCCTGTGCCGGCAGGTACACCGAGAACGTCATCGTGCACCGGCAGGCGTCGGAGGCGTGCTGAAAACGGTGCAGGTACCCGCCGAACTCCTTCACCGAATGGGTTTCGTGCAGCATGCGGACTCCCGGGATTGAAAGGTGACTCGAGGCGCCGGCGGGCGGCGAACGGCGATTGTATACCGCTCCCGGAGGCGCCCGCGAGCACGGCACGAAGAAAACGCAAGGCCGGGTTGCCCGCGCAATAGGGGGTTGCTAGGCTCCGCGCCTTTGCCGATGAAACGACCGACCACCTGGCTGCTGGCGGTGCTGATCCTGTTCTGCGGGCCGCTCGCAGCGGCGCCGCGGATGGTCGCCAGCATCAAGCCCGTCCACTCCCTGCTTGCCGGCGTCACCGAGGGCGTCGCCGATCCGGTGTTGCTGCTCGATGCCGATGCGTCGCCGCACGGGATGGCGCTGCGTCCCTCGGCAGCGCGCGCGCTGGCCGGCGCCGAGCTGGTCGTGATGGTGGGCGAGTCGTTGGAGACCGCGCTGGTCGGCGCCGTCGAGCGCCTTGCCGGGGGGGCGCGCGTGATCGAACTCGCCCGCACCCCGGGGCTGCGCGTGCACCCGCTGCGAGCGTGGAGCGGCGATCCCCACGGTGAGGAGCACGTTGGCGAGCACGGCCACGCAGCCGCACCGCAGGAGGGCGCGGCGGATCCCCACCTCTGGCTGGATCCCCACAACGCGCTGGTCATCGTGGCTCACCTGTCCGCGGTGCTGGCCCGGCACGACCCGGCCAACGCGCAGCGCTACGCCCGCAACGGGGCCTCGGTGTCGGATCGGCTGCGGGCGCTGGACGAGGAACTGGCCGGCTTGCTCGCGCCGCTGGCGGGCCGGCCGTACGTCGTGTTTCACGACGCCTTCCAGTACCTCGAGTTCCGCTACGGGCTGCAACCGGTGGCCGTCATCGCGCCGAACCCCGAGCGTGGCTACGGCGCGCGCCGGGTGCTCGAGATCCAGGCGCTGTTGCGTGGCGAGGGGGTGACCTGCCTGTTCCGCGAACCGCAGTTCGAGCCGCGGCTGGTGACGCGCCTGGTGAGCGATACCGGCGTCGCTGCCGGGGTGCTCGACCCGCTCGGTGCCGGGCTGGCGCCGGGGGCGGCGCTCTACTTCGACTTGCTGAGAGCCAACGCGCAGGAGTTGCGCAGGTGCCTGGGGGCCGGGCGCACCGGCTGAGCCTGCCGCGTCCCTCAGGCGAACCCGCTGGCCGAACGGCCACACCGGCTGCGCACCCACGCGAGCGCACCGGCACCGACCGCTACGTTGGCGAAGGCAGCCGCGTAGTAGATACCGTCCAGGCGCCACCAGGCAGCCAGCAGCCACGCCGCCGGCAGGTAGACCACGAACAGGCGCATGAACGTCATGATCAGCGCCGGCAGCGGCGCGCCCATCCCGTTGGCGACGCTGCTGGCGATCATCACCACGCCGAGCAGGGTGAAGCTGATCGGCAGGATGTGGAGATAGCGGGTGGCGGCGTCGATCACCGACGGATCGTCGGAGAAGGCGCCGGCGAGCGGGCGGGCCGTCAGCCACAGCAGCACGGCGATGAGCGCGCCCCAGGCGTAGGAGAAACGGTGCGCGATGGAGACCGCGCGGTTGATCCGCTCCAGCCGGCCCGCGCCCCAGTTCTGGCCAACGAAAGGTCCCATCACCGCCGACAGCGCGAACAGCACGATCAGGCACATCGACTCGATGCGCGAGGCGACGCCGAAGCCGGCCACCGCCGCGGCACCGAAGCCGGCCACCAGCCAGGTGGTGATGGCGACCGACAGCGGTGCGATGAGATTGGTGCCGGTCGCCGGCAGCGCGATGCGCAGGATGGCCCGCCAACTGGCGGCCGCCTGCGTTCGACAGCCGGCCCAGCACAGGAAGCCGAGCTTGCGCCCGAGCACGTACAGCGCCACCGCGAACGAGGCGGAGTAGGCAATCACTGTGGCGAGAGCCGCGCCCTGCAACTCCAGGCGCGGCAGGCCGAACCAGCCGAAGATCAGCAACGGATCGAGGATCGCGTTGACCACCGCGATGGTGACCATGACGTAGCTCGGCAGCCGCGAATCGCCGGCCGCCCTGATCGCCGAGTTGCCGACCACCGGGACCACGATCAGGAAGCACCCCAGGTACCAGACCGCCATGTATTGCTCGATCAGCGGCAGCAGCCGCGGCGGCGCGCCCAGCAGGGTGAACACCGGCTCGATGCTGGCGAGCCCGGCGGCGGCGAAGGCGATGGCCACCAGCAGCGCGATCAGGATCGAGTGCGAGGTGTAGCTGCGGACCAGCGTTTCCTGTTTGGACCCGATGGCGCGCGCGATCACCGACGAGGCGCCGATTCCGACCCCGAAGGCGATGCTGAACAGCACGCTGACCACCGGGAAGGTGAAACCCATGGCCGCCAGCTCGTCGGTGCCGAGCTGGCCGACGAAGAAGGTGTCGGCGAGGTTCATGCTCATGATCGCGAGGATGCCCCACACCATCGGTGCTGCGAGGCGCAGCAGGTGCGAGCGCTCGTCGCCCAGAGTCAGGTCGTGGCGGACCATTCTCGGAACTTCGCGCGGTGCGGGTGGCGCGGTCGACGGGGACCGCCGCGTCGGGCGGGCCGGCGGGTCAGCGCCCGCGCCACACCGGGTCGCGTTTCTCGGCAAACGCCCGTGCGCCCTCGAGGAGGTCTTCGCTTTCGTAGAGCGTGCGCACGGTGGCGAGGCGCTTTTCCTTGCAGAGCTCGAGCGCCTCCTGGAACGGCAGGTGCGCGGTCTCGCGGGCGACCTCCTTGATCGCGGCGAACACCAGCGGCGGACCGTCCGCCAGTCGACGGGCGAGGGCGCGTGCTTCCGGCAGCAGGCGCGCGGCCGGCACGACCGCCATCACCAGCCCCAGTTGCCGGGCTTGCTCCGCCTCCAGCGTGCGGCCCGTGAACAGCAGCTCCATCGCCGTGTGCCACGGGATGCGGCGCGGCAGCTTGAGGGTCGCGGCGTCGGCGAGCACGCCCGAGTGGATCTCCGGCAGCGCGAAGGTGGCATGCTCGGCGGCGAGGATCAGGTCGGCCGACAGCGCCAGCTCGAAGCCGCCGCCGAAGGCGATGCCGTTGACGGCGGCGATCACCGGCTTGTTCAGCCCCGGCAGTTCCTGCAGCCCGCCGAAGCCGCCGACGCCGAAGTCGGCATCCGGTCCCTCGCCGGCGGCCGCCGCCTTGAGGTCCCAGCCGGGGCAGAAGAACTTCGGCCCGGCCCCGGTCAGCAAGGCCACCCGCAGCTGCGGGGTGTCGCGAAACGCCGCGAACACCTCACCCATGCGCTGGCTGGTAGCGGCATCGATGGCGTTGGCTTTCGGCCGGTCGAGCGTTACTTCCAGCACGCCGTCTTCGATGGCGAGGCGCAACGGGTCGCCGTCGCGTGCGTTCAGCGCTTGGTGCACGAATCCCCCTTCAGACGGATGCGCCCGCCAGGCGCGGCAGCGGGCGCTCGTTGATGGGCAGGTGAATCAGGGCGGCGAGCAGCCCGAGCGCCACGCCGGCCCACCACACCGGGTCGTAGGTGCCGATGCGGTCGAACAGGTAGCCCCCCAGCCACACGCCCATGAAGCTGCCGATCTGGTGGCTGAAGAACACGAAACCGGCGAGCGTGGCCATGTAGCGCACGCCGAACACCTGCGCCACGATGCCCGTCGTGAGCGGCACCGTCGACAGCCACAGGATGCCCATGGTGGCGGCGAACAGGTAGATCGTGGTGGCTGTCTTGGGCGCGAGCAGCAGCGCGGTAATACACAGCGCGCGGGCGAAATAGATCACACTGAGGCCCCGTTTCTTGCTCCAGCGCTGCCCGGCGGCGCCGGACAGGAACGACCCGGCGATATTGAACAGCCCCACCAGCGCGATCGCGTAGGCCCCGACCTCCGCGCCGAGGCCGAGGTCCTGCACGTAGGCCGGAAAGTGCACGGTGATGAAGGCGACGTGGAAACCGCACACGAAAAACCCCGCCGTGAGGAGTACGTAACCCCGGTGCGCTGCCGCTTCGTGCAACGCCGCGCGCAGGGTCTGCTCGCTGTGGGCCGTCTCCTTGCGGGTCGGGTTCGGCAGTGCCAGCGCCAGCGGCACGATGGCCAGCACCGTGATCGAGAACACCAGCAGCGCGGATTGCCAGCCGTAGGCCGCGATCAGTTGCTGGCCGAGCGGCGAGAAAACCACCTGCCCGAAGGACCCGGCCGCGGTGCCGAGCCCCAGTGCGAGCGAACGTCGCTCCGGTCCGACCACCCGCGCCATGGCGGCCAGTGCCAGCGAGAAGGCCGTGAAAGCGACCCCAAGCCCGGTCAGCAGGCCGCCGAACAGGTACAGGGCGCCGGCCGACTCCGCCCCGATCATGCCCCAGTTGCCCAGCGCGTAGATGGCCGCGCCCGCGATCAGCACGCGGGCCGGGCCGAAGCGGTCGGCGATGGCGCCCGCGATCGGCACTCCCGCTCCCCACAGCAGGTTCTGGATGGCCATCGCGAGCGCGAAGACCTCGCGATCCCAGCCGCGCGCGACGGTCATCGGCTCCAGGAACACGCCATAGGACGAGCGCACGCCGAAACCGACGACGGATATCAGGCAACCGGCGACGATGACCAGCGCGGGGGTGCGCCAGTCGGCAGGGCGGGTCGCGGGGGCTTCGGGGGGCATCGGCGGGTCCGGGTGGCGAAGCCCGCGATTGTAGCGGTCGGGCGCGGCGAGGCAAACTGCCCGGTAGGCGGCGCCAGCACGGGGAGGCGAACGCCGGGAGGACCATGCACCCGATTTACTTTCTCTGGTCGCATCCGCGCTCGGTGTCGAGCGCTTTCGAACGGGTCATGCACGAGCGTGGTGACCTGCACACCTTGCACGAGCCCTTCCTGTACCACTACTACCTCGGCCAGGGTCGCCGCCGGCTGCCGCTGTTCGAGCCCGATCCCGATCACCCGCGCGACTATGCCGCGATCCGCGACTCGATCCTCGCCGTGGCGGCGAGCGTCCCGTGTTCGTCAAGGACATGTGCTACTACGTCGTCGAGCAGCTGGCCGTCGACAGCGGGTTCCTGCGCCG
>JBFJWO010000005.1:0-27265 GCA_041623575.1 Gammaproteobacteria bacterium | reverse complement strand
CGGCGTCGGCACGTCCGATGAGTACCCCCGATCCACCACCGCGCCGACCGGCCGCGGGCATGACCCTGTGCGTGGAGAGCTTCGTCGGCTCGGTGCGCGGCGGCGAGGGCGTCAAGCTCGAACAGATGGCGCGGGTCGTCGGCGACGGCGTCGAGGTGCTGTCGGGCTACCCCTTCGAGGCGTCGCTGCTCGATTGAGCGGGGTTCAGGCGCGTCGCCCTTCGACCGCCTGCAGGGTCGTGTCGATGCGTGCGCGGGCACGCTCCAGGTCGCTTGTTTCGCCGGCGAGGAACAGCCGTCCCGAGGCGCCCATCATCTGCACGTCCACCAGCGTGCTCGCCGGCGCGGCCTTCTCCGCCTCGTTGGCTGCCACCGCCGCGAACAGCGCCGGCGCCATCTCGTAGAGCAGCAACGACTGCCCGGGCAGGATCATCGAGGCGTTGCGCACGCGATCGAGCAGGATCGCGTGCTGGTCGGCAATGTCTTCGATGATGTCGGCGAACAGCGTCGCCGGCGCGAGCTGATCGTGCGCCGCCGCGCCGATGCCGGCGAGGATGGCGTCGCCCGCCTGCTCGACGTCCCCGCGCTCGCGCGCATGCACCTCGAGCAGACCGAACTGGCGCTCGGTGTAGAGTATCCCCGGTTCGAGGTCCGGCGCCGCCTTGAGCGCAATGTCGACGATGCGGTGGATCGCGAGCGCCGGCGAGACTTCGATGATGAGGCTGTGCCAGCCCTTGAAGGGCGGGTAGCCGCGCGCCCGGGTGGGCGTGCTCATGAACGCCGCGAACTGCGCCTGCAGGTCGTAGACCGGCAGGTAGACCCTGAGTTCGCTCACGCCGGCCGCTCGCCGCTACTTCGCGGTGGCCGAGGCGAAATGCTTGCCGAGGTCCTGGTGCGGGCGCGGGATCACGTGCACCGAGACCAGTTCGCCGACCTGGCTGGCGGTTTCGGCACCTGCCTCGGTCGCGGCCTTGACGGCGCCCACGTCGCCGTTGACGATCACCGAGACCAGCCCGTCGCCGACTTCCTCGCGCCCGATGATGGTCACGTTGGCGGCCTTGACCATGGCATCGGCGGCGGCCAGCGCAGCCACGTAGCCCTTGGTCTCGATCATGCCGATTGCTTGATTAGCCATTGCTGTTTCCTCGCTGTCTTACGGAGCATTGCGATGCCGCGCCCGGCATCAATCGCGCGCCGGTTGCTCGTCGAGCGAGCCGATCACCAGCGCGTCGACCGGCGCGCGCACGTTCTCGAAATAGCCGGCCGCCACCGAACCCTGGGTGATCAGCACGTGCTCGCCCTCGCCGCAGCCGAGCGGGTCGAGCGCGATGATGTGCCCGCCGCCGTCGAGCGCCACGTGCAGCAGCGCACCCTGCGGCAGGGTGCCGATGCGTTTGCTCGCCCAGAACTGCCCGATTACCCGACCACTGATCATGTCTTCGTCCTCTTCACCGCGATACCGCGCTGGCGCAGCCTGTCGATGGCGAGCGGCGTGAAACGCACCCTCTTGCCGGCTTCGACGCAGCGGACCGACTCGTCGAGTGCCTCGATCTGCGCCTCCCCGACCAGGCCGCGCGCGAACACCGTCGCCGCCGCCTGGCCGCCTCGGGCCGGCGTCGCCGGGGCCTGCACCGCCAGGCGGAATTCCCGTCGACCGTCCTCGATCGCGCGGCGCTCCTCGGCGCTCGCGCGCAGCAGGCGCCGCACGAAGGCCATCAGGTCGGCATCCGTGCGTAACGCCACCGTCTCGACGCTCGCTGTACGCTCGCCGGTGCTCGGGCCACGCCGCGCGGCGAGTTCCTCTCCCAGCACCTCTCGCACGAACGCACGCAGCTCATCGACGTCCACGGTGACCGCGCTCAGCGTACCGGCGCGTGCAGCGCATCGAGCGCCGCATCGCGGGCGTTGCGGATCTCCGCCTCGTCGCCCGCCAGGTACAGCCGCCCGTTGGCGCCGATCATGCGGTAGTCGACGACCTTGATGCTCGCCGCCTTCTCCGCCTCGTTGGCGGCGATGATGGCGTACGACGCCGGCTGCATCTCCAGCACGAACAGCGATTCACCGCCGATCACCATCGAGCCGAGCTTGTTGCGATTGATCAGGAACGCGTGCTGGTCGTCGATGCGTGTGAGCACCCGCGAGGCGAGGACTTCGGGTCTTCTCGCATCCTCGCGCCGCGCCCCGAGTGCATCGAGCACCGCGGCGGCGGACGCTTTCACCGCGGCCGTGGAGCGCGAGTGGAACTCGAGGTAACCGAACAGGCGTTCCACCACCAGAATGCCGCCGCCGACCTCGGCATGCTTGAGCGCTACGTCGGTCAACGCTTCGATGTCGAGGCCGGGCGCGACCTCGACGATCTGCGCCGCCATGTTCGAGCGCGGCAGGGTACCGCGCATCCAGGTCGCCATGTAGCACAGCGTCTGCGGCTGCAACTGGTCGATGAAGATGAACGATCTGAGTTCGGCCATCGCGAGCGCCTACCTGGCGAGCGCCGCGCGCAGTTCCTCGACGATGATGCGGCGGATCTGCTCGCGCAACGCACGCTCCTCGTCACCGAGGCGCGCAGCGGGCGCGATCGGTGTCACGTTCGCACGCCCGGCGCCGCGCCCGGGCACACCGTCCGCGGGCGCCGGCGGGATCGGGCCGCTGAAGGTCGGCGCCAGCCCCTCATAGTCACCCATGCTCTCGGCCGCGTCCTTGTGGTAGGCAAGGCGCGTCCACTGCACGAGGTGCTGCGGGCCGATGTTCTCGCCGATCGCGCTGCGCCCGAAGAAGCCGGTACCGACGGTGAACGAGGGCGGCAGGTTGGTGGCGAACCCGGCCGCGCCCTGGCTGGCCGGCGCATTGACCACCACGCGGCAACTCTCGACCGCGGCGGCGTAGTCCATGGCGGTCTGCGCGTCGCGGCTGTGGATGACGGCCGTGTGCCCAGCCCCGCTCAGGCGCAACATCGCGCGCGCCTGGTTGATAGCCTGGGTGGCACTGCTGGCCACGTAGTAGCCGAGCACCGGGCAGAGCTTTTCGCGCGACAAGGGTTCGGCGACGCCGATCTTGTCGATCGGCGTGACCAGCACGCGTGCCCTGGGCTTGATGCGGATCCCCGCCTGCTCGGCGATCCAGGCCGCGTCGCGGCCCAGCGCTTCGACGTTGAAGCCGCGGGCGTGAAAGAGATAAGCGCGCAAGGCCGCCGTTTCCTCGTCCGAGCACAGGTGCGCGCCGGCCTGCTGCAGCTCGCGGCGCAGCGCGGCGTCGACCTCCTGCAGGGTGATCACTACCGATTCGTTGGTGCACAGCACCGAGTTGTCGAACGCCTTGCTCTCGAGCAGGTAGCCGGCGGCGGCGCGCAAATCGGCGCTGGCATCGACGAAGGCCGGCGCGTTGCCGGGCCCGACGCCGATCGCGGGGTTCGACGACGAATAGGCCGCGCGCACCATGGCGTTGCCGCCGGTGGCGAGGATCACGCTGGTCTTCGGCGAGCGCATGAACTCCTCGATCAGCGGGATGGTCGGGTCGCTCACCACCTGGATGACGCCCTTCGGCGCGCCGGCCTGTTCGGCCGCGCGCGCCAGCGTCTCGACCGCGTCGGTGCAGCATTCGCGGGTCGCCGGGTGCGGGCTCAGCACGATGGCGTTGCGGGTCATCAGCGCGGCCAGCACCTTGAAGTACACCGTCGCGATCGGGTTGGTCGAGGGCGAGAGCGCGAAGATCACCCCCGCCGGGCGCGGGATCTCGACGATCTTGCGCGCCTCGTCGACACGCGGGTTGACGAAGTCCCAGTCCCGGTAGTGCTCGACGAGGCCGCGGCTGGAGAGCTGGTTCTTGAGCACCTTGTGCTCCACCACGCCGAACCCGGTCTCGCGCACCGCCCACTCGGCGTACTCGGCAGCCTTCTCGTGCGCGCGCGTCGCCACCGCCTCGGCGATGCCGAGGGTCAGCGCCCGGTCGTAGCGCTGGAACGCCTGGCTCGCCCAGCGCGCGCGCTCCAGCACGCCGTCGACGTGCGCGCGCCGCGCCGCGGGCGTATCGGAGATGTCGATGACTTTCTGGAAATCGAGTTCCATCACACCGCCCTGCGCCGGCGCGAACCGAACACCTCGGCCTGCGCCAGGCCGATCGCCACCTCGACGTAGCCGAGCAGCTCCTCGCACAGCGCCTGCGAGGCCAGCACACCCGGCTTGAACTGCAGCACCCGCGGGTCGAGCGTGGAGAAGATCGCCCACACCCCGTGCTCGTAGAGCTGGCGCATCACCGGCTTGGCGCCTTCGGGGTCGTTGAACTCGAGCCCCATCACCAGGCCGTTCTGGCGAATGCCGGTAAAGAAATCGGGATACAGCCCCTGGATGTCCTCCAGGCCGGCCCGCAGGTAGTCGGCGACGTAGTCGACGTTGGCGGCGACCGTCGGGCGCTCGAGGATCTCGAGGACCTTCATCGCCACCACGCAGCCGAGTTCGGCGCCACCGGCCGTCGACATGTGCGCGAAGCCGTCTTCGCGCAGCCACTTGCCGGCCTCCTCGCTCGCCACGCAGCAGGAGATCGGGTAGAGCCCGCCGGTGATGCCCTTGCCGGTGACGATCATGTCCGGTTCCACGCCGTAGCGGGTGATCGCCCACATCTCGCCGGTGCGCATCAGCCCGGTCTGCACTTCGTCGGCGATGTAGAGCGCGTCGTAGCGTTCGCACAACGCCTTGACGCCCGGCAGGTAACCCTCGTGCGGCATCGGGAAGCCGTAGGTCGCCGGGATGGTCTCCATGATCACCGCCGCGACGTCACGGCCCCGCAATGCCTCTTCCATCCGCGTGAGGTCGTTGTGCGGCACCTGTACGAACTCGCCCTCGGTGTCCTCGGAGAGAAAGCGGCGCGAAAAGCGCTCGTCCCCGGTCTTCACCGCGAGCCCGGTGTGGCCGTGGTAGGCCTTGACGATGGAAACGATCTTGCGCTTGCCGGTGGCGTTGCGCGCCGACTTGAGCGCGAGATCGATGGCCTCCGCGCCACCGGCACCGTACATGGTGTACTTCAGCGAGGGCGGCGTGCACGCCGCCAGCGCCTCGGCCAGCGCGGTGCGTGCGAGCGCCGGGAAGTGGTGGTTGCCCATGTCGAAATGGCGGGTGCCGGCGTTCAGCACCTCGATCAGTTCCGGGTTACGGTGGCCGAGGCTGTAGGTGCCGCCGTTGAGGTGGACGTCGATCAGCCGACGCCCGTCGAGGTCGTAGAGGAAGTACTCCTCGCGCCGATCGATCACCAGGTCGACGCCGACGTCCTGCCAGAACTGGGTCTTGTCGGGGTTCCAGAATTCCTTGGAGCGCTCCAGGAATTCCTGCTTGGCCTCGCTCATGCGCCGTTCCACCGTCTGTTCTGGAACATAGTTGTTGCATATGTACCAGAATTTGAGCAGAAAGCAACAATTTATTGTGCGACCGGCGAGCTCCCGGGCGCGGGTGTGACGACCCGCACGTCCGCCGCGGTGATGTTGTCCAGCAGCTGGTGCTGCGGCCGGCGGTCGCTGACCAGGTAGGTGAGGTCGGCGAACGGGCAGACCAGCTCCAGGTGCGGCTGGTTGAACTTGCTGTGCGGCACCAGCAGGATGCGCTCGCGCGCGCACTGCACCATCGAGCGCTCGGTCCACGCAACCCCGGAATTGACCTCGCAGACGCCCTCCTCGTAGATGCCGCTGGCCCCGAACACCGCCTTGTCGGCCCGGAACTTGGCGAGAAAGGCCAGGGTCTCGGTGCCGACCACGCACCCTTCCAGCGGGTCGTAGTCGCCGGGCGCCAGCACCACCCGGAAACCGCGGTTGCTGGCCAGCACGGTCGCCGCGGCCAGGCTGTTGGTGATGACCTGCAGGCGCGAGAACCGGGTGACCAGCACCTGGGCGAAATAGTGCGTGGTGGCGCCCGGGCCGATCATCAGGACGTCCCCCTCGGCGATCAGGCCGCCGGCCAGTTCGGCGATCAGGCGCCGCTCGGGCTGGGCCATCTTCTGGCGCTCGACCAGCGTGGGCTCGACCCCCATGGGGCGGGTCGCGGCGCCGCCGTAGGTGCGGTTGAGGGTGCCGCGCGCGCTCATCTCGTCGAGATCGCGCCGCACGGTCTGCTTGGAGACGCCCAGCTCGCGCGCCAGCTCGGACACGCTGGCCGCGGCGTTGGCCGTGATCGCCGCCAGGATGCGCTGCTGGCGGGCCGGCTTGCGGATCTTGGGCTTGAGGGGCTCGGGCACGCGACGCGAGTCTTGTCAATGACGACAATTTTTGTACCATAGAAAACAATTTATTACAAAAACACCGGGAAGCCAGATGCGGTGGGGAATCGACACAGCGCTCGCGCGGGCCACGACCGATGGCTGATCCGCCCGGCGCCCGTGCCAACCGCTGGCGGCGTTTCTCCGAGTGGGATGCCCGCCCCGTGCGCCTCGACAAGTACGCCGTCGAGGACCCGGAGAACGGCTTTGCCGCCTTCGCCGGCGCCAACGACCCGCGACCCGACGTGCAGATCGCCGACGGCCGCGTCTGCTCCATGGACGGCGTCGCGGCGCAAGACTTCGACATGATCGACGTCTTCATCGCCCGCTATCACCTCGATCCCGGACGGGCCGCCGAGGCCATGGCCATCCCGGCGCAACGCCTGGCGCGCATGCTGGTCGACCCCAACGTGCCGCGCTCGGAACTGGTGGCGCTGGCCCCCGGGCTGACACCGGCGCGCCTGGCCGAGGTGGTCGGCTCGCTGTCCGCGCTGGAGATCGCCTTCGCCTACTCGAAAATGCGCGCGCGCCGCACCCCGGGTAACCAGGCGCACGTCACCAACGCCAAGGACGACCCGCTGCAACTCGCCGCCGACGCCGCGATCGCCGTCGCGCTCGGCTTCGACGAGATCGAGACCACCACGCGCGTGTCGCGCAACGCCTGGTCCAATGCGCTCGCCTGCTCGGTGGGCGCCGCCGTCGGTCGCGCCGGCGTCCTGTTGCAGTGCTCGAGCGAGGAAGCCGAGGAGTTGCAGATCGGCATGGCGGGCTTCACCTCCTACGCCGAGACGGTGTCGGTGTACGGCACGGAGCGGGCGTTCGTCGACGGCGACGACACGCCCTGGTCGAAGGCGTTCCTGAGCGCCGCCTACGCCTCGCGCGGCATCAAGATGCGCTGCACCTCCGGGGCGGCCTCGGAGCTGCTGATGGGGTTTCACGAGGCCCGCTCGCTGCTCTACCTGGAGGCGCGGTGCCTGTGCCTGCAGCGCGCGATGGGCGTGCAGGGCACGCAGAACGGCGGCATCGATGGCGCGCCGCTCGCCGCCACCGTGCCCGGCGGCGTGCGCGAGCTGATGGCCGAGAACCTGCTGGCGGTGTGGCTGGACCTGGAGTGCGCCTCGGGCAACGACGCGCGCACCTCGGAGTCCGAGATCCGTATCGGCGCCAAGATCCTGCCCTTCCTGCTGGCCGGCTCGGATTTCATCTGCTCGGGCTTCGGCTCGGTGCTGGCCTACGACAACTCCTTCAACCCGTCGCTGTTCAACGGCGAGGAACTGGAGGACTACCTCGTGCTGCAGCGCGACTTCGAGGCCGACGGCGGCCTGCTCCCGGTGAGCGAGGGCGACGCCATGGCGCTGCGCCGGCGTGCGGTCGCGGCCATCGCGGCGGTGCTCGACGAGTTGGGCCTCGCGGACCCGGACGCCGCGATGTGCGAGAGCGTGATCGCCGCGTCGGGTTCCGACGAGACGGCCAGTTTCACGCCCGGCGAGGTGGCGCGCATCAGCGGGGAGATCCGTGCGCGCGGGCTCTCGGCGGTCGACGTGGTGCGCGCCCTCGCCCGCCGCGGGTTCGCCGAGGAAGCCGGCAACCTGCTGTTCCTGCTCAAGCTGCGGGTCTCGGGCGACTACCTGCAGACCTCGGCCATCGTGCGCGACGGGCGCGTGCTGAGCGCCATCAACGACCCCAACGACTACGCCGGCCCGGGCACCGGTTACCGGCCGAGCCCCGAGCGGCGCGCGGCCCAGGCCAACATCCGCGACCAGCTCGACCGCGCCGCGGTACTGCGCGAGGAGGACCGGCACCGGGCGGGCGAAGCGCAACGCATCCGCTACCGCGAGCTCGGCCCGGCCGAGCCGGGCGACGCGCCGGGCGAGGTGGTCATCGGCATCAGCCCGGCGTTCGGCGAACAGCTCTTTCGCACGCTGGCCGGGCACCCGTTGAGCAGCGTGCTGCGCGAGCTGATCGACGGCCTTGTCGAGAGCGGCGGCAGCGCGCGCGTGGTCCGCTTCGGGCACACGGCGGATACCTCGTTCCTCGGCCTCGGCGCCGCGCACCTCGCCGGCTCCGGGATCGGCATCGGCCTGCAGGCCAAGGGCACGGCGGTGATCCACTCGCGCGAGCGCCTGCCGCACAACAACCTGGAGCTGTTCTCGAACGCGCCCCTGACGCGCCTCGAGCACTACCGGCGCCTGGGCGCGAACGCGGCCCGCTACGCGCGCGGCGAGACACCCGAGCCGGTGGTGGTGCCGACCCGCGGCGAGGCCATGGGTGCGCGCTACCACGCGCGCGTGGCGCTGATCTACGCCATCGAGACGGCGCTCACCGAGGCGCAGGCGCCGCCGCGGGAGCTCGCCGTGCAATTCGCAGGCACCGCGCCATGAGCACGCCAGGGCCGGACGACTACCCGCTGGCCGAGAAGCACCCCGAGCGGGTGCGCGGGCGCCGCGGCAAGACGCTCGACCAGCTGACCCTCGAGGCGCTCGCCAGCGGCGAGGCGGAGCTCGAGGACTTCCGCATCACGCCCGAGGCCCTGCGCCAGCAGGCGGCCATCGCCCGAGCGGCCGCGCGCCCGCGCCTGGCCGACAACTTCGAGCGCGCGGCGGAAATGGCCGGGATCCCGCAGGCGTTCGTCATGCAGGTCTACGAGTTGCTGCGCCCCGGCCGCGCCACCGACAGCGCGCCGTTGCTCGAAGCCGCGCGCACGCTGCGCGATACTTACCAGGCCGAGCGTCTCGCCGCGTTCGTCGAGGAAGCCGCGATGGTCTACGAGCGCCGCGGGCTCTACACGTTCCGCTACCGATAACGGAAGACACCCATGAGCTGGAAGACCGCGTTCCGATCCTTCTACTACGCCGGCGCGCCGGAGCCCGAGGACCCCGACCTGGCCCCGGGCGAGACCGCGCTGCTGGTGATCGACGTCCAGAACACCTACGTGGAGCGCCCGGCACGCGACTCGCTGCCCGAAGACGAACGGGCGAGCTACGACGCCTGGACGCCGTTTCACGAGCGCATGCGCGAGACGGTGATCCCGCGCACCGCCGCCCTGCTCGCGCGCTGCCGTGAGCTCGGCGTCGAGTGCCTGTTCGCCCGCATCGCCTGCCACACCCGCGACGGGCGCGACCGCTCGCTCAGTCAGAAAAAGCCCGGCTGGAACTACCTGCTGCTGCCCAAGGACGAGCACCCCTCGCAGCTGGTGGCGGAACTGCAGCCGCTCGGCGACGAGATCGAGGTCATCAAGACGACCGACTCGGCACTGACCGGCACCAACCTGCGCCTGATCCTGCACAACCTGGGCGTGCGCAACGTGATCTGCTGCGGGATCTTCACCGACCAGTGCGTGTCCTCCACCGTGCGCAGCCTCGCCGACGAGAGCTACAACGTGGTGGTGGTGGAGGACTGCTGCGCGGCGGGTAACGAGGAACTGCACGTCAAAGAGCTCGAGATCATCAACATGATCTACTGTCACGTGATGTCGTCGGCGGAGCTGAGCGGACTGCTGGGGCGCGCCTGAGCGCGTGCGGGGCGCCGCGACGATGGTGGTATATTGAGTCAAACAGCGGCGGGCGATACAACGCCCGCCAACGGTAATGCACCCCCGCGGGGGTGCTTTTCACCCCGGAGGAAGACCATGTTCGAGAGCAATACGACGCGACGCAATTTCCTGCAACGCACCGGCGCCTTCGCGGCCGCCGCCGCAGCGCTGGGTTCGCTGCCGACGCTGGCCCGGGCGCAGCGCGAAAAAGAACTGAACATCTACTGCTGGGAAGGCTACAACTCCGACGACGTGCTCGACCCGTTCCGCCGGGAGTTCTCGGCCAAGGTGCGCGCCGAGGGGCTGACTTCCGACCCCGACGCGGTCAACCGCCTGCGCGCCGGCGAGAGCAAGGTCTGGGACCTGATCAACGTCAACAACCCCTGGGCGCGCGAGATGATGTGGCCCGAGGGCCTGATCCGCGCGCTGCCGCGCGATCGCTTCGAGCCGATGTTCTCCAAGATGATGCCGCAGTTCCACCCGCCCTACCCGTGGGCGATGGACAAGACCGGCCAGCACCTGCTCGGCATGACGCAGCGTTTCGGCCCCTTCAGCTTCGTGGTCAACACCGACAAGATCTCGCGCGACATGGCCGAGGACCAGGGCTTCAAGCTGTTCCTCGACCCGAAGATGAAAGGCCGTTACGGCGTGCTCACCTACGACAACTGGAACATCTACCACATGTGCATCGCCGCCGACGTGCACCCGTTCAAGAAGCACAGCAAGGCAGAGATCGCGGCCTTCGGCAAGGTGGCGAGGCAGGTCTTCAACGGCGCCAAGATCCTCACCGACGACCTGGTGCAGATGAACCTCGCCCTGATCAACGGCGAGATCGACGCCTACTTCACCGGCGGCACCTACACCGCCTCGCCGGCGCGTTTCGACGGCGCCAACAACGTGCGCGGCATCACGCCCCGCCGCGGGCCGATGGACGGCAAGGGCGGCATCGTGTGGATCGAGCTCACCTCGGTGGTGAACAACCCGCAGGTCTCGCCGCTGGCCGAGGAATTCCTCGCCTACGTGCAGCGCCCCGACATCTCCAAGCGCGTGGCGTTCGCCGAGGGCACCTACAACCCGGTGACCCAGATGGGCGAGTCCAGCGTGCTGGCCAAGTTCGACAAGGACGAACTCGATGCCATCCAGTGGGATTCGCTGGAAGAGGAAATGGCCAACTCGGTGGACTACGACATCAACCCGGATTACGGCGAGATGTACGATATCTACTCGGCGGCCAAGCGCGAGCGCGAGGCCTGAGCCTGCCTGCGGCGAAGCGACACGGCGCACGGGCGATGAGCGACGACGCGGCGATCCTGCAACTGCGCGGTATCGTCAAGCGGTTTGGCGACTTCACGGCGATCGACGGAATCGACCTCGATATCCGCGAAGGCGAGTTCTTCACCATCGTCGGTCCCTCGGGCAGCGGCAAGACCACCATGATCCGCCTGCTGGTCGGCCTGGATAGGCCGAGCGCGGGCGAGATCATGCTCAAGGGCACGTGCATCAACGACCTGCCGGCCAACCGCCGCCCGACCTGCATGGTGTTCCAGTCGCTCGCGTTGTTCCCGCACCGCACGGTCGGGGAGAACATCGAGTTTCCGCGCAAGATCGCCGGCGAGGCGGCGCCTCGCCGGCGCGAGCGTGCGGTCCAGCTGATGGAGCTGCTGCGCCTGCCGGTCGACTACTACGACAAGGGAGTACAGCAGTGCTCGGGCGGGGAGCGACAACGGATCGCGCTGGCCCGCGCGCTGGCCTTCGAGCCCGACATCCTGTTCTTCGACGAGCCGCTCTCGGCGCTCGACTACCGCTTGCGCAAGACGCTCGAGAAAGAGCTCAAGGACATCCATCGCGAAACGGGCAAGACCTTCGTCTACATCACCCACTCGCTCGAGGAGGCGATGGTGATGAGCGATCGCATCGGCATCATGCGCGACGGGCGCATGGTGCAGGTGGGCGACCCCTACACGATCTACAACGAGCCGCGCGACAAGTTCGTCGCCCAGTTCATGGGCGAGGTCAACACGCTCGAAGTGCGCCGCGTGGACGAGCGGCGCGTGCGCGCCGAGGCGAGCGGCGACGAGTACGACGTCGGCCGTGCGCTCGACGGCTTCGAGCACGGCTTCCTGATCATCCGCCCGGAAGTGGTCAAGATCGGCGAACCGGCCGAGGGGCTGTCCAACCGCGTCGCGGGCACGCTGTTCAACGACTACTCGCTCGGCTCGCGCCTGCAATACCAGGTGCGCGCCCGCGACGGCAACCACTGGCTGGTCGAGAAACTGCAGGACGAACCCTTCGACGGCGCGCTGGACGAGGAGGTCGTGATCGGCTGGCGGGCCGAGGACAGCATCCTGGTGGCGGAATAGACGGCCCCGGCGATGCGTGAGTGGTTGCGACAACCGGGGTTGATGTCGGCGCTGCCGGTCGGCCTGTTCCTGCTGGTCGGTTTCGCCGGCCCGTTGCTGATGGTGCTCGTATTCAGCTTCATGCCGCCGAAGACGTTCTCGCTCGCGCAGATGCCGACGCTCGCGAACTTCGTCTCGGTGGTGACGGACAGCTACTACGTCTCCTTTTTCTGGTCGGTGAGCCTCGCCGCGACGACGGTCGCGCTGCTGCTCGCCATCTGCTACCCCATCGCCTACGGGATGGCCAAGCTGTTCGGCCGCTGGGCCAACCTGGTGACCATCCTGGTGGCGGTGCCGCTGCTGGTGTCGGAGAACATCCGGCTGTTCGGCTGGGTGCTGTTCCTGCTCAAGAACGGCATCCTCGACGGCTCGCTGCAGGTGCTGTTCGGCGCGAGTGCCCCGCAGATCCTCTACTCGGTCCCGGCCATCGTCCTCGGCCTGGTGTACGTCTACCTGCCCTTCATGCTGTTCCCGCTGGTGATCGGCCTCTCGCTGGTGCCCGACGTGCTGAAGGAGGCCGCGGCCGACATGGGCGCGAACCGCTGGCAGGTGTTTCGGGAAGTCGAGCTGCCGCTCGCCATGCCGGGCGTGCTGATCGGTTCCATGCTGACGTTCATCCTGGCGCTCGGTTCGCTGGCCGAGTCGAAGATCCTCGGCGGGCAGGCGGTGGTCATGATCGCCGACGACATCGAGTCGGCGTTCACGTTCGCCCAGAACTGGCCCAAGGGCTCGGTGCTGTCGATCCTGCTGATCGCGTTCTCGGGCACACTGGTGTTCTTTTTGTTCAAGCGGATCGACCTCGACCGCATCATCGGGCGTCGCTGAGCCGTGCGCGGGCGCCACCACAAGCTCTACAAGGCGCTGATCGTGGTGTGGACCTGCACGGTGCTGGTGTTCCTGTACGTGCCGATGGTCTCGGTGGTGCTGGCCTCGTTCTCGCGCAAGCGCTATTTCAGCTTCCCCACCGGTCCGCTGGACACCCGCTGGTACGAACGCGCTTTCGAGTCGTTGTCGGTTCGCGAACTGCTGTGGACCTCGCTCAGCGTCGCGGTGCTGGTGACGGTCTTTTCCGTGGTGCTGGCGTTCTTCGGGGCGCTCGCTTTCGCGCGCTACGACTGGCGCGGGCGCAAGCTGTTCCAGAAGATCGTGCTGCTGCCGATCTTTTTTCCGCAGGCGGTGCTGGGGCTTGCGCTGCTGCTGTGGTTTTCCGCGCTCGGCATCACCACCAGTTGGGTCACGGCGGTGTTCGCGCACATGGTCTGGATCGTCCCCATCGTGACCCTGATCATCTCCATCCAGGTCTACGGTTTCGATCCGGCACTCGAGGAGGCGGCGTTCGACCTCGGCGCCAGCCGCTGGCAGGCGTTCCGGGAAGTGACCCTGCCGATCCTCGCGCCGGGCCTGATCTCGGGGTCGGTGTTCGCGTTCCTGCTGTCGTGGGGCAACTTCCCGTTGTCGTTGTTCTCGACCGGCGCCGATCAGACCATCCCCGAGTGGCTGTACGCCAAGATGGTGTCGGGCTACACGCCGATGGTCCCGACGCTGGGCTCGCTGACCATGGGGAGCGCCGTGCTGATCATCCTGATCGCCTACGCGGCACTGGTGCTGATTCGATCGAGGCGCGAGCGCGCCGCCGCGCGTTGACGGCCACCCCCTCGCACCGTTCAACCAAGAAAGGAGAGCGACATGTTGACACCCATCAAAGGCCGTTCCGTGATCGTCACCGGCGGCAGCAAGGGCATCGGCAAGGGCATCGCGCGGGTGTTCGCCCGCCACGGCGCGAAAGTGCTGATCGCCGCGCGCACGCTGGCGGACGCGGAGAAGGCGGCGGCGGAGATCGGCGGCGACACCTCGGCGCTCAGCGCCGACGTCGGCGATCTCGCCAGCATGGAAGCGATGGCCCGCACCGCGAAGGAGCGTCACGGCGGCATCGACGTGTTGTGCGCCAACGCCGGGGTCTTCCCGGACGCGAAGCTCGAGGACATGAGCGGCGAGCAGTGGGACCTGGTGCTCACCACCAACCTGAAAGGCACGTTCAACGCGGTCAAGGCGTGCGTGCCCTACCTCAAGGACAGCGACCAGGGTCGGGTGATCATCACCTCGTCGATCACCGGGCCGATCACCGGCTTCCCGGGCTGGACGCACTACGGCGCGAGCAAGGCCGGTCAACTGGGGTTCATGCGCACCGCCTGCATCGAGTTGTCGAAGTACAACATCACCGTCAACGCGGTCATGCCGGGCAACATCGTCACCGAGGGGCTGCAGGGACTGGGCGAGGACTACCTCGCGACCATGGCGGCCTCGATCCCGCTGAAGAAACTCGGCGAGGTGGAAGACATCGGCAACGCGGCGCTGTTCCTCGCCTCGAAAGAAGCCGGCTACATCACCGGTCAGGCCATCGTGGTCGACGGCGGACAGACCCTGCCCGAGTCGCTAGAGGCGCTCGAAGCGGTGTAGCGCGCCCGAGGAGCGACTGATGAGCGATTTCGACGACCTTCCCCACGAGCAGCAGTTGCAGCGCCTGCAGGCACTGGCCGAGCAGGCGCTCGGGCACTACGACCGCCTGCCCGCCGCGGCCGGCCTCGAGATGATCAACCTGTCGGAGAACGCGACCTACAGGGTCCGCGACCCGGGGTCGGACCGGCGCTGGGCGTTGCGCGTGCACCGCGAGGGCTATCACTCGACGGCGGCCATCGCCTCGGAGCTCGCGTGGCTGCAGGCCCTGCGCAACGACGGGGCGGTGCTCACGCCCGTTCCCCTGCCCGGCAGCGACGGCGAGCTCATCCAGAACGTGTCGCACGCGCTGCTGCCGCGGCCGCGCAACGTCGTGCTGTTCGAGTGGGAGACGGGCGAGGAACCGGCCGAGGACGGGCCGCACCTGATGGACTGGTTCGAGGTGCTGGGCGAAACCACCGCGCGCATGCACCTGCACGAGAAAGCGTGGCAACGCCCGCCCGGCTTCGAACGCCACACCTGGGATTTCGACACCAGCCTCGGCGAGCACCCGCACTGGGGGCGCTGGCGCGACGGTATGGGGCTCACGCCCGAGATCGAGAGCGTGTTCGCCCGCACCGTCGAGCTGATCGGCCGGCGCCTCGAACGCTTCGGGCAGGGCCCGGAGCGCTTCGGGTTGATCCACTGCGACATGCGCCTCGCGAACCTGCTGATCGACGGCGACGTCACCAAGGTCATCGACTTCGACGACTGCGGCTTCAGCTGGCTGATGTACGACGCCGCCACCACCGTGTCGTTTTTCGAGCACCGCCCGGAAGTGCCCGAACTGATGCGGGCGTGGGTACGCGGTTACCGCAAGGTGAGCGAACTGCCCGAAGACGACGAGCACGAGATCGCCACCTTCATCATGCTGCGCCGCCTGCTGCTGGTCGCCTGGATCGGCTCGCACTCGGAGACCGATCTGGCGCAATCGATGGGCGTCTCCTACACGCGCGGGACCGTCCCGCTGTGCGAGGCCTACCTGCGCGAGTTCGCGATCTGAGCGGGCGCGGACGGGTTCACGCCGCCGACTCGAGCCTTGCGCGCACCCGCGCGGCGAGCGCCCCTATCGCGTCCATGTCGCCGGGCTTCAGGCCCCAGTTGAGCTTCAACCCGTCGCCGTTGCGCCGCGGCAGGATGTGCATGTGAAAGTGCATCACCGACTGCGCCGCGCCCTTGCCGTTGGCCTGCACGAGGTTGATGCCGTCGGGCGCGAGCTCGGCCTCCAGCGCGCCCGCGACGCGCCTCGCGGTGGCGATGGTCGCGGCCAGCGATTCGTCGGGCGTGCGGTGCACGTCCTCCCAGTGCGCCTTGGGTATCGCCAGCGCATGGCCCTCGTTGGCCGGGTTGATGTCCATGAACGCGAGCGTCGCCTCGTCCTCGCAGAGCTTGAAGCAGGGGATGTCGCCGGCGACGATCTTGCAGAAGATGCAATCGGGGTCGGTGTTCACCGCGGGTCTCCTCGGGGTTCGTTGTCGCGCGAGCCTACCACGCCTACCGTGTCGGCACGCTTGCCAGGGCGCGCCGACGACTGGCGCGATCAGGTCGTTCCTGTGCCCGCGCCTTCGCGCGGCGCGGCTGCCAGGCGTTCGACGAACGCCGCGGCCCGTCGCAACGGATCGCGGTGAAACTGCTCCGGCGGCAGCAGGCGCAGGCCCGGGCGCTCGCCGCCTGCGGCCAGCTCGGCGGGCGCCAGCGCCACCAGGTCCGCGTCCCAGCCGGGATAGTACCGCCGAGCGCGGCGGGTGTAGTGACTCAGCAGCGCCGTCAGTCTCGAGTAGCCGTGGTAGTCGAAGGCGGTGGTGCCGTCGGTCAGGAAGACGTGGTTGCCGGTGAACCCGGCCCGCGGGCGGATCCAGACCGGCGCGTAGCCGGCGCCGGGAAACCGCTCGAGGAATGCCGCGGCGAGCACGTGGCAGGCGCCACAGGCGAAGAACCGGCGGTCGGGCTGAGCCCAGCGCCGCTGCGGGCATCGCTTGACGTTCACTTTCGGGACGAACACGGTGACGAGGCTAGCCGCTCGCCCCGGTTCGAGCGGGGCCCCGTGCGTAGGTCAGCTGCACCAGTCCGCTGGGGAAGCCGCGGGTATCCTCGAGCGTCAGCTGCTCCCGGCCGCCGCCGCCGGCAAACAGCGGCACGCCACCGCCGAGGACCATCGGCACGATCGAGAAGACGTGGCGGGAGATCAGTGCGTGGCGGCGAAACTCGCCCGCGACCTGTCCGCCGCCCACCAGCCACAACCGCCGCAGGCCTCGCCCGGCGGCCTGCGCGACGACGCCCACGGGCGCCTCGCGCGTTGCGATGACCGGCGCGGGCTTCGCGTCGATACGCCGATGGGTCCACACCCAGCAGGGCTTGTCGCCATACGGCCAGGGGCCGAAAGCGAGCGCCTGCTCGAAGGTCGCGCGGCCCATCAGCAACCCGTCGACGGAGTCGAAAAACGCCGCGTAACCGTAGTCCTCGCCCTCGACCTCGACAGCGGCCAGCCACTCGACGCCGCCGTCCGGCGTGGCGATGAAGCCGTCGAGGCTGCACGCGACGTAGTAGATGACTTCGGGCGAGCGGGGTGTCACGGGTCTCGCGCCTGGTGCGAACGGGTTCGGCGACGATGGTACCGCCAGGATCCGACGCGTGGAAATCCCCGTTCCCCTCATCTAACCTTGCTGCGGCAAACCACCCGCCCAGCCCACAGAGGAACCCCTCATGCAGTCACTCGCAGACACCTTCACCACCGACCCGGCCCGCTTCGACGGGCCGGTGCTGGTCACCGGCGCGGGCGGTTGCATCGGCGCCTGGGTGCTGGCCATCCTGACGCGCGCCGGCGTGCCGGTGGTGGCGTTCGATCTGCGCGACGAACGGCGGCGTCCTGGCTTGTTGATCGACGCCGCCGAACTCGCCGCGATCCCCTGGCTCACAGGCGACATCGCCGACACACGCGCGGTGGCCGCCGCGGTCGGCGGCCAGGGCGTGCGGGCCATCGTCCACCTGGCGGCGCTGCAGGTGCCGTTCTGCAAGGCCGACCCGGTGGCGGGGGCGCAGGCCAACGTGGTCGGGACGGTGAACGTGTTCGAAGCGGCGCGCGCGGCGGGGATTCGCCGGGTGGCGTATGCGAGTTCCATCGCCTCGCTCGGGGTGGCCGACGACAGCCCGTGGCTCGCCACCCTCTACGGCGCCTACAAGCGCTGCGACGAGCACATCGCCCGCGTGTACCACCAGGACTGGGGCGTGCCGAGCGTCGGCATCCGCCCGGGCGTGGTCTACGGCGTCGGGCGCGACCAGGGGATGACGTCCAAGACCACCGTCGCGATCCTGGCGGCCGCCGCGGGCGTGCCCTACTCGGTCCCCTTTTCCGGCGCCACCGACTACCTCTACGCCGGTGAGGTTGCCGCCGCGTTCGTGCAGGCCGTAGCGCAGGAGCGCGACGCCGCCCCGGTGTTCGATTGCGGCGGCGTCGCATCGAGCGTGGACGAGGGCCTGGAACTGCTCAGCAGGCTCGCGCCGGACGCCGACATCCGCGTGAGCGGTCAGCCGTTGCCCTTTCCCGCCGATCTCGGCAGCGACGCACTGCGCGACTACCTCGGCGACTACGGCTCGATCTCGATCGCCGACGGCACCGCCGAGACCTTCACGGCGTTTCGACACCTGCTCGAGGAGAACCGCATCGAACCGCCGCAACCGGCGGCGGAGGCCGGACCTCGCTAGGCGGTCCGACCCGGGCGACAGCTACATCGACCGTTGCGCCTCGTTCGACGCCTCGGGCAGGTGGCACACGGCTTCGAGGTTGTGGCCGTCCGGGCAGATGACGAACGCGGCGTAGTAGTCGGGGTGGTAGAGCTCGCGGATGCCGGGCGCGCCGTTGTCCGTGCCGCCGGCGGCCAGCGCCCGCGCGTGAAAAGCCCTGACCTGCTCGCGGCTGTCGGCGGCGAAGGCGATGTGCATCGGCTTGTGTTGCCCGCCGTCGGCGCCGATCCAGAACTGCGGCCGCTCGCGGCCGAAACCGACCCAGCCGCGCACCGTCATCAACGGCTCGATGCCGAGCGGCGCCAGCGCCGCCGCGAAGAACGCCTTGCTGCGCCCGGCGTCCCGCACCGAGATGCCGAGGTGGTCGAAGATCATGGTCGCGCCCTCTCGTCGGGTGATTCCTGCGCCGAGCCCGTGCCCCCGGTTACGACCCGTCGGGCAAGCCGTCGAAGAACTCCACTACGCCCGTCGCCAGCGAATACTCGGCACCGACCACCAGCAGGCCGTCGTCGTGGATCAGTTTCTCGAGGATGTCGGAACCGTGGCGGAGCTGGTTGGCCGACGCGCGGACGTTGGCGCGCACGCCATGTTGCATCAACGCCGTGCGGTCGCCGCCGAGCCCGGTGTCCAGCAGCTCGGCCACGGCCGGGCGGATGCGCGAGACGATGGAACGCAGGTTCGGTGACTGGCTGGGACCCGGGCGCCGCAACTCCTCGAGCGTCGCCTCGACCGCGCCGCAGTGCGTGTGGCCCAGCACCACCACCAGGCGCGTGCCGAACCGTTCCGCGGCGAACTCGATGCTGCCGACCTGCGAGGCGGCGACGACGTTGCCCGCCACGCGGATCACGAACAGGTCGCCCAGGCCCTGGTCGAAGACGATCTCGACCGGCACGCGCGAGTCCGAGCAGCCGAGGATCGCCGCGAACGGCCGCTGATCCGCCAGCGCCTCGGGACCGAATCGCGGCGTGGCCGCGCCACCCGACCCGGTCACGAACCGACGGTTGCCTTCACGCAGGCGTTCGAGCGCCTCGGCGGCCGGTATCACAGTGCTGGCCCGAGCGCGCGCCACACGCACGCCACACGCACCGTCGCGCTGGGGTCGTTTCGCTTGCTCACGCGTCTACACTCCGAACAGCCCGATCACCAGCCCCATCACCAGCAGCACGCCGAGCCAGTGCCCGCCGTCGATCAGGGTCAGCGACCAGCGGGCGGACTGGAAGCGGTGATTGACGATCAGGGTGGTGAGGACGAAACCGCCCCACACGAACAACGCCGAGAGCAGCGAACGCGCCACGCCCACCTCCCCGAGGTGGCCGATCAACCCGGCCAGCACCCAGGCCATCGCCAGCTGGCACACCAAGGCGAACACGAACGGTGCCGGCGTGGGCCGCGGTTGCTCGGTCATGCCGAGCGCCGCCATCCACTGCTTGCCGAGCACGCCGTACCACAGCGCACCGAACGCGAAACCGCCCACGGCCGCGACCAGCACGGCGAGATAATCGATGCCTGCGAACGCCATCGCACACCTGTCTGTCGACGATGAGAGACTCTAACCCATCCGACCCGTCGTGCGCACGACCCGGCCACGCCCCGTTCCCGTTGCTACGCCACAGCCTCCGACGCCAGCGAGGAGCCATCCCCGGAACGGGACACGGCAGACCTCGGCGCGGCTGGCGTTTCCCGTCCGTTTCGTCGATCATGCGCGGACGCGCGAACGGGCAAGGGGGCGATGACCGACTACAAGGAAATGTTGCTGCGCAAGCAGGCACGACTCGCCGAGGACCCCGCAAGAGCCAGCGTCGAGGTGAACGCGACCAGCCGCCTGGTGGCCGGTTTCGAAAGCCGGGTGCGCACGCGCACTTTCGAGATCACCGTCGATCAGCCCGCGGCCGCGGGCGGCACCGACCTCGGACCGCGCCCGAGCGAGTACGTGCTGGCCGCGCTCGCGGCCTGTCACGAAGTCACCTACCGCCTGTACGCCGACGCCCTCGACATCCCGTTGCGCGCCGTTGCGGTCACCGTCACCGGCTACTCGGACGCCAGGGGTTTTCTGTGCCCGGACAGCGAGGCACGCGCCGGTTTCGAGCGGGTGCGCGGTACGGTCCACATCGACAGCCCGGCCAGTGAGGCGGACATCGCGCGCCTGCGCGAGACGGTCAACCGCCACTGCCCGGTGCTCGACGACCTGCGCTCGCCGGTGGACGTCGAACTCGACGTGGTGCGTTGCGAACTGCCGACGCAGTGAATGCCGGCATGGGCAGCGCGACTTGCCGCCGGCGCTCGAGAGAGGGCGCCAATGGCCACTGAGGCGTCCTACGCGCTGAAGGTCACGGTGCACGACCGCTATGTGCGCATCGCTGCCAGCGGGAACGCTCAGGGCCTGGCCGCCTGGACGGACGTGTTCGCCGACGTGGCGCACGCGGCGAACGCTCACCGCCGCGGGCCGATCCTGCTCGACCTGTGCCACCTCGAGGGCGGCCAGAGCATCGCCGAGGACTTCATGCTGGCCACCGCCCTGCCGGACCTCGGGCTGCTGGGAACGCGGGTGGCGATGGTCGAAAGTGCCCACAACGTCGGCGCGAGCCGGTTCTTCGAGACCACCGCGCGCAATCGCGGCGCGCAGCTGCGCGTGTTCACGGATCAACAGGCGGCGCTCGTCTGGTTGCTCGCCACCGACGAAAACTAGCGGACCGCGCGGTGCCCGGCGAGCCCGGGCGCTGTTCGCCGTCCTCGCCAACACGCTGGCGGCACCGCACGCAGCCTGCAGCGTTCGACGTTCAATAGGGTGCGACCGTGTTCACCTCGACCAGCGCCTGGCGGCGTTCCTCGCGCACCACCCGCACCGCCTGCCTCAGCACCTTCAGCAGGTCGCTGCCCTTCTCGACACGTTTTGCCCACGCGCGGCTGGCCCGGGCGATCTGCACGATGTCCGGCGAGGGTTGCAAGCCCGTCACCGGCACCTGGTCGAGTTTCGCCGCGTGGCCTTTCGGATAGACCGCCAGCGTGGAATGGCGCACGGCGTTCCACACGCCGTTGTTGAGCACGATCACCAGCACCGGCAGGCGCAGGGCCTCGGCGATCTGGTGGTTGGCCACCGGGTTGGAGAACAGGTAGCACCCGTCGCCCACGGTGGCTACGCACAGCCGCTCGCGATCGGCGAGCTGCGCGCCCAGCGCCGCCGGAAACGCCCAGCCCAGCCCGCCCGACAACGGCACCTGGTGGTACTGGTTGGGGCCGCGCAGCCCGAGGTTCTGGGGCGGGATGCCGAGTTCGGAAAAAATCGACACCTGCTCGCTCATCGCCTGTGTCAGGCAATGGCTCACCCAGGCGTGCCCGATCGGCGAACCGCTGCCCGCTTCGGCCGCGCGCGCCGCCTCGAAACGCAGGTTGGCGATGCGGGCGCTGACCTGGTTGCGGCGCCGCTTCAACTCGTTGCCGCCGGGGTCCACGCGTTCGCGCAACGCCCCGTGCAGGGCACGCACCACGGTCAACGCGGTGCCGGCCACGGCGAGGTCGGCGGCGAACCCGTGGACGGGCGTGCGCGTGTACTGCGGGTCGCGCCCGGCCTGGATGATCCGGCAATCGGGCTTCGCCGGCCCGTTGCGGTTCCTGATCCAGGGCAGCAGGGTATCGAGCACCAGGACCACGTCGGCGTCCTCCAGCCACGGGTCGACGACGTGGCCGCCGTGCATGGGATGGCTGCTCGCGAGGTTGTTGCGCACCGGCCAGAACTCGACCACCGGCAGCGCGAAGGCGTCCGCCAGCGCGGCCAGCGCGGCGCCCGTCTCGCCGGCCGGGTCGCCGCGCGGGGCGAGCACTACCGGTCGCTTCGCAGCGGCCAGCCAGTCGGCCGCGATGGCGATCGCCGCGGGGTCGGGATGCGGAACGCTCGACGGCGCCTTGCGCATGGCGCCGGGATCGACCGGGCCCTCGAAGGGTTCGCACAGCGCCTCGCGCGGCAGGCTGAGGTACACCGGGCCGGTCGGCTCGCTGCTCGCGATGGCCATGGCACGCGCCGCCAGCTCGACCACCTGCTCGCCGTAACGCAGCTCGAAATCCCACTTCGCGGACTCGCGCACCAGCGCGGCCTGATCGCGCATGTCCTGGCCCCAGTGGATCGGCTCGCAGCGCGCGCCGAGGCGCTCGTGCTCGGTCGCCGGCGAGCGCCCGGACATCATGATCAGCGGCACGTTGTCGGAAGCCGCGTTGAGCATGCCCATCGCCGCGTTGGCGAGGCCTACGTTGACGTGCACCATCGCCGCCTGCGGCCTGCCCGTGCGCAGGTAGTAGCCGTGCGCCATGGCGACGATGGACGTCTCGTGCGGGCAGATCACCGGCTCGGGCAGCAGGCGTTTGTCGAGGCCGGGGTCGGCGTAGGCCTCGACGATGGGCGCCCAGTCGCTGCCGCTGCCGGCGAACAGGTAATCCACGCCCTGGGCCTTCAATGCCGCGAGCAGGGCGGCGGCTGCGTTGGGATAGCGTTGCGGGGCCCGCGCCGACGGCGCTTCGACGTCGACGTCGACGAATGGGTCAACGCGCATAGACTTTCCCCTCGAACAGCTTGCGGGCGGTGCGCAGGATCGCGGCCTTCGACACCTCGAGCGCACCGCCCTCGAAGCGCACGTTCATGACCACGCCGGTCTCACCGCTGGGGTGCTCGACCGAGATCAGCTTCTCCTCCCCGCCCGGGATGGCCGCCAGCGCCGCGGCCGGCGACCCCGGCAACATGCAAGCGCTCGCCACGCTGACCGCCCCGAGCACCCCGATCGAGGCGTGGCAGCGGTGCGGGATGAACGTGCGCGTGCAGATCGCACCCCCGTGGCGCGGCGCTGCCACCAGCGTCATCTTGGGCACCGATTTCCCGGCCACGTCGCCGAGGTTCATCAGCGGCCCGGCCCGCAGGCGGAGCGCCTCGAGCCGGCGCTTGAGGGTCTCGTCGGCGTCGAGTTCCTCGCGGCTCTCGTAGCCGCTGATCCCGAAGTCGCTCGCGCGCACCACCACCACCGGCATGCCGTTGTCGATCAGCGTCACCTCGACGCCGTCGATCACGTCGAGCGCCTTGCCGCTCGGCAGCAGCGCGCCGCAGTTCGCGCCGGCGGCGTCGGGAAAGTTCTCCAGCACCGGCGCGGCGGTGCCGGGTACGCCGTCGATACGCGCCTCGCCGCGGTAGGTCACCTCGCCGCCCGGCGTCTCGACGGTGACGCCCGCGACCTGGTCGCTGTTGACCATGTACACGGCCAGCTCGGTCTGCCCGTCGCCTGCCTCGGCGAGGCCTTTCTCGATCGCGAACTGGGCGACGCCGGCGAGGATGTTGCCGCAGTTCTGCTTGTCGGTGACGATCGCCTGGTCGACGAACACCTGCAGGAACAGGTAGTCGATGTCCACCCCCGGGCGCGCGGACTTCGAGACCACCGCGACCTTGCTGGTCAGCGGGTCCGCGCCGCCGATGCCGTCGATCTGGCGCGGGTCGGGCGAGCCCATGACGGCAAGCAGGAATGCGTCGCGGTCGGCCGGGTCCGCCGGCAGGTCGCTGTGCAGGAAGTACGCGCCCTTGGAGGTCCCGCCGCGCATCCAGGTACAAGGCACACCGTGATCCATGGCGATGTCTACTTGCGCAGGCGGCTGAAGACCCGGCGCGAGTTGCCGGCGAAGACCTTTTCCTTGTCGGCGTCGCTCAGGTCGCTGGCGTCGATGTAACGCCGCGTGTCGTCGAAGAAGTGGCCGGTCTCGGGATCGATCCCGCGCACCGCGCCGACCATCTCGGAGGCGAACAGGATGTTGTCCGCCGGGATGACCTTCAGCAGCAGGTCGATGCCCGGCTGGTGATAGACGCAGGTGTCGAAATAGACGTTGTCGAGCAACAGCTCGCCGAGCGGCGGCTTGCCCATCATGTCGGCCAGCCCCCGAAATCGTCCCCAGTGATAAGGCACCGCACCGCCACCGTGCGGGATGATGAACTTGATCGCGGGGAAGTCCTTCAGCAGCTCGGAGGTGATCATCTGCATCACCGCCGTGGTATCGGCCCCGAGGTAGTGCGAGCCGGTGGTGTGAAACGCCGGGTTGCAGGCCGCGCTGACGTGGATCATCGCCGGCACGTCGAGTTCCACCATCTTCTCGTAGAACGGGTACCAGTAGCGGTCGCCCAGCGGCGGGTCCGTCCAGTAGCCGCCCGAGGGATCGGGATTGAGATTGCAGCCGATGAAACCGAGCTCGTTGACGCAGCGTTCGAGTTCCGCCGCACAGGCCTTGCCGGGTGCCACGCCGGGCGTCTGCGGCAGCTGCGCCACGCCGACGAAGTTGTCCGGGTAGAGCTGGCTGATGCGGTAGATCAGGTCGTTGCAGTGCTCGGTCCAGGCGATGCTGGTCGACTGGTTGCCGATGTGGTGGCCCATCCAGCTCGCGCGCGGCGAGAAAATCGTCAGGTCGGTGCCGCGTTCGTTCTGCAGTTTCAGCTGCGCACCCTCGAGGCTTTCGCGGATCTGGTCGTCGCTGATCCGGATCTCGCCCTTGACGTGCCGGTGCATCGGGTCCTTGGCGAGGTCGGCTTTCTGGCGTTCGCGGTACTCGCCGAGTTCGTCGGGGGCGGTCGTGTAGTGGCCGTGGCAGTCGATGATCATCGTTGCGGCCTCAGTCCAGGTCGTCCAGCGAGTCGAGATAGACGAGCCCGGCTTCCTCGAGCTTGGGACGCATGCCGTACATGTCGAGCCCGAGGTTGCCGGCGGCGAGCTTTTCGCGTTTGCCGCCCTCGTTGGCCTCGCGCGCCAGGCCCGCTTCGAGGACCGCCGCGGCGTGGCGGCGCGGCACCACCACCACGCCGTCGTCGTCGGCGACGATCACGTCGCCCGGGGTGACCGCCTCACCGGCACACACGACCGGAACGTTCACGGCCCCGAGCGTGCTCTTCACCGTGCCCTTGGCGGAGATCGCGCGCGCCCAGACCGGGAACCCCATGTCTTCGAGGTCACGCACGTCGCGCACGCCGGTGTCGGTGACCAGTCCCCGCACCCCGCGCGCCTTGGCCGAAGTGGCCAGCAGGTCGCCGAACATCCCGTCGGTGTTGTCCGCGGTGCAGGCAACCACCAGCACGTCGCCCGGCCGGCACAGTTCGATGGCCACGTGCACCATCCAGTTGTCGCCGGGCTGGGTGAGGATGGTCACCGCACTGCCGGCGATCCGCGCACGGGGGTAGATCGGGCGCAGGTAGGGCTTCATCAGGCCGACGCGGCCCTGGGCTTCGTGGACGGTGGCGACCCCGAGCTCTGCGAGTCCATCGACGAGGGTACTGTCGGCGCGCTCGATGTTGCGCACGGCTACCGGTCTCATTGTCGCTCTCCCGATGCTGGTGAGTCGCGCCGCGACGGCGTCCCGCCGCTTTCGCGGTTGCGCGCAATGATATACCGACCGGCGCGCGCGGGGCAGGCCGCACCACGTTATGCTGTCGAGCGACATCGAGGATTGGCGGAAAGAACCCGCGCTCGAAAGACTCGCGAGCGGCCCGGCGATGCGCGTTGTCGCCGCCGATCCCGGGAGGGCCCGAGCCATGGGATACGCCCGGAACAATCGGCAGCCAGGCACCGCGCGCAACGGTCATCGGGCTGTTCGCCGGTTCGCATGACGCATCGACTCGACAAAGGCATCGAACTGCTCGACGAGCGACCGGGGTCCGGCCCCGCGGCCGCGCGTGGTGCGACGGTGACCTACAGTGCCCGGTTCTATCTGCGCCGCGGCGATGAGGTGACGACCGACCACGCGTCGATCGCGGCCTACGGCGAACGCGTGCCGACCCGGGTGGTCGAAGGAACCCGCCTCATCGAGCACACCACGGTGCTCGGCCGGCGCCAGCCCATCGCCGGCGTCGAGAAGACCCTGCACGGCATGGCCGGCGGCGGCTACCGCGAGGTGCTGGTCGCCCCGCACCTGGGCTACGGCGCCGCCGGCGTCCCGCACCGGGTGCCGCCGAACGCCATGCTGCGACTGCAGGTGTGGGTACATCGGGTCGATCCGGGGCGCGAGCGCGACTGACTGGCCACGGGGCCGGCGCCCGCGCAGGGCGCCCGGGGGGCGGAACCGGCGGCGGACTTCGAGGGGCTGGTGTATCGGCCGCCCGGCGCGCAAGGTACTCTTATGCGCCCGCGGCGACATCCCGGTAGCCGATCGCACCGCCGCCCCGGTCTGGCCGCAATCGCGAGCCCGGGGCGCCCGCGTGGCGTGGATGTCGACTGCCCCCTCAGGAGAATGCGGTGCCCGATTACGACGTGGCGATCGTCGGCGGCGGATTGCTGGGCGCCGCCTTCGCCTATGGCCTCGCCGGGCCGACCTGCCGGGTGCTGGTCGTCGACGAGCACGACCATGCCATCCGCACCGCGCGCGGCAATTTCGGGCTGGTGTGGGTGCAGGGCAAGGGGCACGGCATGGCGCAGTACGCGCGCTGGTCGGTCGCCGCCGCACGGGCCTGGCCGGCCCTGGCCGAGCGCCTGCGCGAGGAGACCGGCATCGACGTGTGCCTGCGCCAGCCCGGGGGGTTCGAGGTGGCCACCTCCGAGCAGGCTCTTGCCGAGCACCTGGCGGTGCTCGAGGACCTGCGACGCGCGGCCGGCGCCGAGGGCTACGACTTCGAGGTGGTGCAGCGCCCCGCGCTCGAGCGCTACCTGCCCGGCATCGGCGCGGCCGTCGCGGGCGCCACCTATTGCCCGCACGACGGGCACCTCAACCCGCTCAAACTGCTGCGCGCGTTGCACGAGGGCCTGCAGCGCAACGGCGGCACTTACCTGCCCGGCAGGACGGTCCAGCGCGTCGCGCCCCTCGCGGGTGGCGGCTTCGAGTTGTTCGCCGAGGGCGCGCCGGCGCTCGCGAGCGCCGCCCGACTG